>NZ_KV814850.1:3629-30615 GCF_001814135.1 Neisseria sp. HMSC067H09
CCTTGTCCTGATTTAAATTTAATCCACTATATACAGTCCGACGGTCTGAAATGACCATGCCGAACTGTATTTTTGGCGGCTTCTGAAGGCAAGTACGGAAACCCTCGCTGCGAAGTATTTATAGTTGTGTAAATTCTGCGTCGATTTCCGTCAGGATTTGCTCTAGCTCTTCCTGCCACAAAAGCCAGTTTTCTTCTATTTGTGTTAATTTTACTTTAATTTCTGTTAATTGTGCGAGGGTTTGTTGTAATTTTGTTTTATTTTCGTCCGAATAGGCTTCCTCTTGTGCCAAAAATGTTTCACATGCCGTTTGAATTTCGGAAAGCTGCGCCATTTCTTTTTCGGCTTTGTCGATTTTCTGCTGTATCGGCTTGCCGCGTCGGGCTTTTTCTTGACGGATTTGTGCTTCGATACGCTTGGTGTCTTTGCGGTTTTGGCTTTGCGCGGAAGCGGCAGGCGCGGTTGTGGCGTTTTCCTGCGCCAACCGCCATTGACGATAATCGTTTAAATCGCCGTCAAAGTTTTTCAGACGACCTTTGTCAATCAGGAGGAAGCTGTCGGTAGTGGCTTCAAGCAAGCTGCGGTCGTGCGATACGACGATTAAGGCGCCTTGGAAACTTTGCAGCGCGAGCGTCAGAGCGTGGCGCATATCCAAGTCCAGATGGTTGGTCGGCTCGTCAAGCAGCAGCAAATTCGGTTTTTGCCAGATAATCATGGCAAGGGCGAGGCGGGCTTTTTCTCCGCCGGAAAAGGGTTCGGTTTTCTGCAACGCCATATCGCCGACAAAGTTGAAGCCGCCGAGGAAATTTCGGATTTCTTGTTCGCGCACTTCGGGAGAAAGCTGCTGAATATGCCAAACAGGGCTTTGGTCGGCGCGGATGGTGTCGAGCTGGTGTTGGGCAAAATAGCCGATATTGAGTTTTTCGGAACGGACGATGCTGCCGGAGAGCAAATCGATTTTGCCTGCCAAAGCTTTGATAAACGTAGATTTACCGCTGCCGTTGACACCCAATAGCCCGTAACGTGCGCCGCTCTCCAGCGACAGGGTAATGTCGTGCAAAACGGTTTTTCCTTCGTAACCCAAATCAGCGTGCTCCAGCTTCAGTAAGGGATTGGGCAGATGGTCGGGATTGTAAAACTCAAAGGAAAACTCGCTGTCCAGATGCGCGGGAGCGATGCGTTCGAGCTTCGCCAATGCCTTCATACGGCTTTGCGCTTGAACGGCTTTGGTGGCTTTGGCTTTGAAGCGGTCGATAAAGGATTGCAGATGTTTGATTTGCGCCTGCTGTTTGACATAGGCGGCTTGTTGCTGCGCCAAACGTTGCGCGCGTTCGTTTTGGTAAAAATCGTAATTGCCGCTGTATTGCGTGAGCTTTTGCTGGGACAATTCGATGGTTTGGGTGGTTGCCGCATTGAGGAAATCACGGTCGTGGGAAATGATGATTTGCGTGCAGGGTAAAGAGGCAAGATGGTTTTCCAGCCACAAGACGGTTTCCAAATCCAAGTGGTTGGTCGGTTCGTCAAGCAAGAGCAAATCAGCACGGCAAATCAGGGCTTGCGCAAGATTCAGGCGCATACGCCAGCCGCCGGAAAAGGATTTGACGGGACGGCTGTGTTCTTCTTGCGAAAAACCCAGTCCGTTCAGCAATTTCGCCGCACGGGCCGGCGCGGTATAAGCGTCGATTTCTTCCAATTTGGCATGGTATTCCGCCTGCTTCATGCCATCATTTTGCGCTTCCGCCTGCGCCAAGGTCGTCTGAAAAACCTGCAACTCGGCATCGCCCTGCAAAACGTAGTCCAATGCGGAGATGTCCAAGTCGGGTGTTTCTTGGGAAACGGAAGCCATCCGCCAATTTTTCGGAATCGAGATATCGCCGCCGTCCTGAGTGATTTCACCCTTGATTAAGGCAAACAAGCTGGATTTGCCCGTCCCGTTTTTACCGATCAAACCGACGCGCTGACCGGGATTGACGGTGGCATTGGCTTTGTCGAGCAGGACTTTCAAACCGCGTTGAAGGGTGAGGTTCTTGATTTCAATCATGATGGTAAGGGACGGGCGGAAAAATGGGAAAGGCGGTATTTTATAGCGAAAACAGCGTGATGTCGCCGTTCGTTGATGCCGCAGCGTTTCAATGTGAATCCATGATGAAAAAAGGTCGTCTGAAAACGGCGGATGTTTTAGCGAAACCCGCTATATCCGTTTTCAGACGACCTTTGATGTAACGAAACGGCTTAATGTCGATAATCTGCCGAATCCTTACGGATTTGTTGCAGAAATTTCCGCGTGCGCTCATGTTTAGGGTGGTCGAACAACTCTTTCGGACTGCCTTGCTCTACGATGACGCCACCGTCCATGACGACGACGGTAGTGGCAACTTCCAGCGCGAACTTAATTTCGTGGGTCACGACAACCATCGTCCAGCCTTCCTGCGCCAATTCCTTCATGGCGTTCAATACGTCTTGCACCAATTCGGGATCCAGCGCGGAAGTGGGTTCGTCAAACAACATCAGCTCGGGCTGAATCGCCAATGCGCGGGCGATGCCGACACGCTGTTGCTGACCGCCGGAAAGTTGGTAGGGATAAAGGTTAACCTTGTCACCCAAGCCGACTTTTTCCAGCAATTTCAAAGCTTCTTCGCGCGCTTGGGCGGCAGGCTTACCCTGTACGGCAACCGGACCTTCCATCACGTTTTCTAACGCAGTTTTGTGCGGGAAAAGGTTGTATTGTTGGAACACCATGCCGGATTTGCGGCGCAGAGCCAAGATGTCGTGCTTTGTCGGTTTTTTGGAAAAATCGATTTTCAGCGGTCGCTCGTTGTCGAACTCGATTTGTCCGTCTTCAGGCATTTCCAGCGCGTTTAAGCAGCGCAGAAACGTCGTTTTACCCGAGCCGGAAGGTCCGAGGATGACGACCACCTGCCCTTTGCCGACATCCAAATCGATGCCGCGCAAAATGGTGTTTTCGCCGAAGGTTTTGCGGATATTGCGGATTTTAATCATGGCTTCCCCTTATTTGGCGACATAGCGGTCGAAGCGTTTTTCCAAGCGCGCCTGAATCAGGAACAGAACCTTGCAGAAACACCAATAAACCAAAGCGGCTTCGATATAGACGGGCAGGAAGTCGTAGGTACGGTTTGCCGTTTCCTGCGCGACGCGGAACAATTCCGTTACCGTCACCACCGCCGCGAGCGAGGTGTTTTTGAACAAGCCGATAAACTCGTTGCTCAAAGGCGGCACGGCGACGCGGAATGCCTGCGGCGCGACGATACGGCGGAAAGTCTGCATATAGGTCATGCCGATGGAGAAACCCGCCTCCCACTGCCCTTTAGGCACGGACAAAATCGCCGCGCGGATAGTCTCGGAAGCATATGCGCCGACATTGAGCGAGAAGCCGATGATGGCGGCGGGAATCGGATCAATGAAAATACCGACGGACGGCAGCCCGTAAAATACAATCACAAGCTGCACCAGCAGCGGCGTCCCCCTGATGATGGAAATATAAGTTTCCACCAGTTTCAGTAGGATTTTCCGCACGATGCCGCCCGAAGGCATAATCCGCACCAAAGCCACGGCGATGGCAATCACCATCCCGATCAGGAACGACGCCACCGCCAGCGGCAGCGAGACCATAAAACCGGCTTTGACCATAGGCAAAAACGCGCTGACAATCATATCGGCGCGTGTTTCCGTCATAAACGGCAGCGAAGCAAGAAAATTATTTAACACTGATGTCTTTTCCGAAGAATTGTTCGCCCAGTTTTTTCAGCGTGCCGTCGGCTTTCAGCTCGTTGATTGCCGTGCTGAATTTTGCCACGACTTCGTCATTGCCTTTATTGACAATCAAGCCGGAACCGACTTTTTCATCGGCAGGCGCAGACCAAACGATTTTCACGCCGGCATTCGGGTTTTTCTTCAGATAGTCCAAAACTGCCAATTCATCGTTCAAAGTCGCATCGGCGCGTTTTTGTTCAATCAGGGTCAGCGATTGCGCCAAACCGTCCACCGGTACGAGTTCCGCACCCGCAGCTTTGGCTTTTTCGCCGTAGTTGCTGGTCAGGGATTGCGCGGTTTTGACGCCTTTGATGTCGTCGATGGATTTGATGTTGCTGTCTTTGCGCGCAACCAAAACCGCACCGCTCCAGCTGTAAGGTTCGGATTTGTCGAATGTTGCTTGGCGTTCGGGGCTGGTCAGACCGACTTGGTTTGCCACCACGTCGAAACGTCCCGCTTTCAAACCCGCCATCATTGAATCCCATTGCGTTTCTTTAAATTCGACTTTGACGCCCAGTTTGTCGGCAACGGCGCGGGTAACTTCCACATCGTAGCCGGTCAGCTTGCCGTCTTTGTCGTGGTAGGTAAACGGTGCGTAAGTGCCTTCGGTACCGACGGTAATCGTACCTTTATTGTTGATGCGCTCGATTAAAGAACCGGAAGCGCTGGCAGTTTGGGCGGGAGCAGAAGAAGACGCGCTGCCGCCCTCTCCGCCGCAGGCTGCCAAAACCAATGCGGTCATGCCGCCGAGTACGAATTTTTTCAACATAATCTTCTCCTGAAGAAAAAGTGTGCAAGGGCAGCATTCTAAGTGAAATTACGGCAAACACAAAGAATACTTTTTTATATTGCTTATTCCGAAACGGATAAAGGAAGCCGTACCCCTCCCATCCATCAAGTAAAGGTCGTCTGAAAACAGTCTTGATACCCCCTTTTCCGTTTTCAGACGACCCTCTGCATCATTCGTATCACACGACGGCTTGGTATTCGTAACGATGATGCTGCGTTCAGATTCAAAGGGAACTGCATTCTGTTTTGCCTGCGGTTTGGAGTCTTAAATGAAAGCACAGAAATAATCCGACATAACAAAAAGTCGTCTGAAAATTTTCAGACGACCTTTTTTGATTAATTCGTTATTGATTAATCTGCCATTTGTATCAAGCTGTCGGCGAGGCGGTCGGCGGCTTGGCGGTAGCCTTTGCCTGAGAAGTGGACGCCGTCTTTGGCGGCAAGGCCTTGGCTCATCCAGCTTTTCATGCTGCATTCGCCGCCCATCGCGTTCTGCCACGACCAATACATGATTTTTTCGTCGCGGGCAATGCGTTGCTGCATTTGTTGGATGCTGCTTAAGGTGGCGGGGCGTGTGCCGCAGCTTCCTGAGGTTCTTTTCAGGGATTCGGGCGCGCCGAGAATCAGGATGCCTGCGTCGGGTAGGCTTTGTTTGATTTGGCGGATGTAGCTGCGCCAGCTTTGTTCGGTGGCTGTGATGTCCAAATCGCGGGCGAAGGCTTCGTTGGTGCCGTAGGCGAGGATAACGAGGTCGGCGCGGGTTTGGGCAAGGTCATCCTGCCAAGAGGGACGCCATTTGGACCAGTGGGTCAGTTGCGCGCCGTTGATGCCGAGTGCGGAAACGGTTACGCCGCGTCCGGGATTTTCGATATTGATGTAGCCGATGTCCCAAGGCATGGAGCTGCTGAGGGTCAGGGGCAGTCGGCCGTTGCTGCGGATGATTTGCCAGCCGCTGCTTCCGGCGGGAACTTCGCGTCCGTTGAACGACAGGGTTTGCTCGGGCAGGACGGGTTTGGCGAAAACGGAAATCTGCCTCTCGCCGCTGCTTCCGTCTTTGGCGCTGATGGTAACGCTGCTGCCGTTGGCTTTGGCGATGATGCCGCCTAAGGGGAAGTCGTCTGAAACGCTGCGGCTGCTGACGGTTTGCCATGATCCGTCATAACGGACGGCTGCGCTGCGTTGTCCTTTGACGGTAGAGGGGTAAACCCAGCCTATGCCGCCGTCGCCCCATTTTTGCTGGAGGCGCAGGCGCAGTTGTTCGGTGAAAAGGTCGCCGGCGGTGTGTGAATCGCCGATTTGGAGGATGCGGAATTTGCCGTCCGAGCTGCGGTCGAGTTTTTTGAGCTTGGAGAGCCAGGCGGGACGGCTGCTGCCGTAGTTTTCCAGCAGCATATCGGCGGCGGGGGCGGCGGCAGACAGGCACAATGCGGTAAGGGATACGGACAGGGTTTTGATGTTCATGAGTTTCCTGTGTGTGGTTTCAGACGGCGTCTTTTGACGCGGCGGAAGGCTATTGTAACGAAAAAGACGGCATTGGATAAACAAAACGCCGTCCTTTTGCTGCCGATACGGGCTTAACGTGCGGACAATTGTTCCGTGCGTTCTTCGCCGTTCATTTCAGGGGTCGTCTGAAAAACGATTTTTTCCATGATTTTATCCGCGAGCAGTTTTTGTCCTTCAGCAGAGAAGTGGATGCCGTCTTTGCTGCGGTAGCGGATGATTTTTCCATTGATGTTGACGGAGTCGGCGTAGGTGTCCGAGCCGTTGCTGAGGAGTTTGTCGGTCGGTATCCACAGGGCTTTTGGACTGATCTCGTCTGCTAAAAGTTTGTCGAGATATCGCATTTGCTTGTTAAGTTTTGCCTGTTTCATATAAGGGATGCCCATCCAAATGACTTGCACATGGTGTTGTTCGGCAGCGGTCAGAATGCGGTTGACGCGGCTGAGGTATTCTTCCGACCATTCGGGCGAGGCGAATTTCAGGTATTTTTTGCCTTTTGGGAAGTCCCACGGGTCGTTGGGGCCGAGGAAAATAACCAGAAGGCGGATGTCGGTTTGTTGTTTTAGTGTTTGTTCGATGGTGTTCGGCCAGTCGAAAAATTTGGGATAGGACAATCCGGTACTTTGTTTGCTTAAGTTCACCGACTGGATGCCGTATTGTTTTTTCAGGCTTCTTTCGACAAAAGGCGCAACGCCCTGCATCATCGAGTCGCCGGCAAAAAAGACTTTGTCGCCTTGTCCGAGAACGATATTGGCGGGCGGGGTAATGGGGAGACGATGTGCTTCGGGTTGTCCGCCGTGTTGTGCCGTTTGAGGTTGGCGTCCGTCGGCGGGACGGTTTTTTTCGTGCGGTTCGGACGCATTAAGCTGCGCATTTTGTTCAGACGACCCGTCGTCTTCAGCGATTTGAGGTTCCGGTTCGGCAATCACAGGCTGTCCTGCCAAACGCGCTTTGAGGTCGTCTGAAAAGGCGTATGCGTCTTGTTGCAGCTTCGCGCCCGTGCGCCACCATTCGTATTCGGACAAAGGCTCCAGCGGCGAGGCCTGATGATAGGTTTGCTGCCAATAGGCATTGATGGAATCTTGACTGAACCACGCCGCGCCAAAGGCGCAAACCAAAAGGGAGGCAAACAGGGAAAGAAAACGTTTCATATTCTGATTGTCCTTTTAAAAATCGGCGTAAATAAAGCCCGGGATGCCTGACGGCGCCAATACAATAATCAACACCAACACCAGCGTCAGCGGTATAAACCACAGCCACATCGGCATTTTTTCCAATGTCGCTACTGCGCCGTCAAACAGGCGAAGCAAATACGGGTAGAGCAAAATCATCAGGCCAAACGCGGCAAGCAGCAGGACATCCGCCTGTTTCGGCGCGGCCCAACCTGCTTCGTTGGCGAATAAGGCATCAAATACCATCTGCGTATCGGCGAGGCTGCCGGTGTTGAACACGACGAAAGTGAAGCAGACGAAATGGAAAGTGACGAACCAGGCAAGCGGACGCAAGATTTTCAGACGACGTGAGCCGTCCCGCCCGAATATTTTGTCGCCGCAGTTGAGCAAAATTAATGCCACGCCGTGCAGCGCGCCCCACAGCAGGAAATTCCAGCCGTAGCCGTGCCAAACGCCCGACAACACCATCGCCAGCAGCAAGTTGAACTGCGTCAGGACGAAGCCGTGTTTGCTGCCGCCCAAAGGAATATAAATATAGTCGCGTATCCAAGTGGAAAGGCT
Organism: Neisseria sp. HMSC067H09; assembly: GCF_001814135.1. Lineage (NCBI taxonomy): Bacteria > Pseudomonadati > Pseudomonadota > Betaproteobacteria > Neisseriales > Neisseriaceae > Neisseria > Neisseria sp. HMSC067H09. The sequence goes on from NZ_KV814850.1 coordinate 11,423, forward strand.
GATGTGCCAACGGTTCCAGAAGTCGCGGATATTGAACGCGCGCAGCGGAGCGGCAAAGTTTTTCGGCAGGCGGAAACCGAGCAGCATCGCCATCCCAATCACCAAATCCGAATAGCCTGAAAAATCGAAGAAAAGCTGGAAAGTATAGCCGTACACCCCCGACAACACGCCCCAGCCATCAAACTGGGCAGGATTCTCAAAAACGGGCGATACCCAACCGTCCCCCAGCGCACCCGCCAGCCACCATTTTTTTGCAATACCCAGCAAAATCAAGCACACCGCCAGCGCGGGGCGCACCAATGCGCGCGGTTCTGCTGTCCGAATCTGTTCCAAAGCCCCCGCCTGTTCGCCGTCTATGCTTTTAAATGCCGCGGCACGGATAATCGGTCCGGAAGTAATCGTCGGGAAAAAGCTCAAATGCAGTAGCAATTCATGCCACGCAAACCGGTCACCCATCGGATGACGGCAGCAGTACACCAAATAAGCCAAAGATTGAAATGTGTAATAAGACAGCCCCAAAGGCATCAAGATATCGACAATCTCGCTCTGTCCCGTGTATTGGCGGATAAACGGGCGGAAAAAGTCGAAATATTTGAAGAAACACAATACTGCCAAAGCAGTCGCTACGCCGAAGCCCAGCCAGAATTTCCGTACGTTTTCGTTTTCAGACGTCATCAACAGGCCGAGCAAATGCACGCAGGACGAATAGCAGGCAATTATGGCGGCAAAGATGGGATTCAAGTGATACAGCCAGCCCATCCCCGCTAGCAGAAGCAAAACATTCTGCACTGACGGCATACGGACAAATGCCCAATAAATAGGCAAAAAAGCAATAAAAAATACCGCGAATTCAATCGACAGCAACGGCATAAGTGTTCCTTGAAATTTTTATTATTTCAGATGCCCCGAATATAGGTTTGGCAAGTCGAAGCGAACCATATATTTTAAATAAGTATTTGAATTTATACAACTAACGCTAATCCAAAAAAATAACCGTTCGTCAAAAAAGATTGGATAGATCAAGGTCATTTGAACATAGCATTAATTTATTTATAATTATTTTGAATACCTACCTCTCTGAGAAAAGGAAATATTTAAGCCTCTCTTAAAATATTGCACAATGAAAAACAGCCGATACTTTCCCGTATCGGCTGTTTCGTTTACTGCTTCATTCATATCAAACTAATTGGTGTTTAGGCAGCTCTTTCAAAGTCAGCGGCTTGATGTACCAAATATCGCGGCAGTAGTCGGCGATGGATCGGTCGGACGAGAAGAAGCCCATATTGGCGATGTTGATCAATGCGGATCTTCGCCATGCGGCAACATTGCGGTAGTGTTCGTCCGCTTTGTATTGCGTGTCGATGTAGCTGCGGAAATCCGCCATCAGTTGATAGAAATCGCCGTAAGGTTGCAGGACGTCGTTGTAGCGGTTCGGCTCTTCGGGGGAGAACGTGCCGCTGCTGATTTGGTTGACGACGCGGCGCAGGTCGTGATCGCGTTCGATGTAGCCCAGCGGGTCGTAGCCGTTGCGGCGGAGTTCTTCCACTTGTTCAACGGTGTTTCCGAAGATAAAGCAGTTGTCCGCGCCTACTTTTTCCAGAATTTCGACGTTCGCGCCGTCCAGCGTACCCATGCAGAGCGCGCCGTTGAGGGCGAACTTCATGTTGCTGGTACCCGATGCCTCTGTGCCTGCCAATGAGATTTGTTCGTGCAAATCGGCGGCGGGGATGATGATTTGGGCGAGGCTGACGCTGTAATTCGGGATATAGACGACTTTAATCAGGTCGCGGATGCGTTCGTCGTTGTTGATGGTTTTCGCTACATCGTTAATCAGGCGGATGATTTTTTTCGCCATATAGTAGGCGGATGCGGCTTTACCGGCAAAGATGAAGACGCGCGGCTGCCAGTCGAAATCCGGGTTTTCCAGGATTTTGTTGTAGCGGTCGACGATGTGCATCACGTTCAACGCCTGACGTTTGTATTCGTGGATGCGTTTGATTTGGATGTCAAACAACGCGTCCGTGTTAACCTTGATGCCCAATTCGGTTTCGATGTATTTGGCGAGGCGTTCTTTGGCGGCTTTTTTCACTGCGCCGAATTCTGCCTGTACGCTTGCATCGTCAACTTTTTCGTGGAGCTTGGTCAGATTGTCCAAATGCAGGCGCCAGTCTTGTTCGCCCAAGTGTTTATCGAGGAAGCGGGTCAGCTCGGGGTTGGCGATGTTGATCCAGCGGCGCGGGGTTACGCCGTTGGTCACGTTGGTGAAGCGTTCGGGGAACACTTTGGCAAAGTCGGCGAAGATGGAAGTGGTCATCAGGTCGGAGTGGATTTTCGCCACGCCGTTGACTTTGTGCGAACCGATGACTGCCAGCCATGCCATGCGGACGCGGCGGCCGTTGTTCTCATCGATGATGGACACGCGGCGGACGAAGTCGTCGTCGAAGTTGCCGATGGCGCGCAGGGCGTTCAGGAAGTAGGCGTTGATTTCAAAGATGATGTCCAAATGGCGCGGCAGCAGGCGGCCCATCAAATCGACCGGCCAAGTTTCCAAGGCTTCGCTCATCAGGGTGTGGTTGGTGTAAGAGAAAATCTTGCAGCACATATTCCATGCTTCGGTCCACGCGATGCCTTCTTCGTCAATCAGGATGCGCATCAGCTCGGGAATCGCCAGCACGGGGTGGGTATCGTTCAGGTGGATGGCGGCTTTGTCGGCAAGGTTTTTGATGCTGGGGAAACGGCATTTGTGGCGCGCCACGATGTCTTGTACGGATGCGGAAACAAGGAAATATTCCTGTTTCAGGCGCAGTTCGCGGCCGCTGTCGGTGGAGTCGTTCGGATAGAGGACGCGCGAGATGTTTTCATCGCTGTTTTGCGCACGGACGGCGGAAGCGTAATCGCCGCGGTTGAAGTCTGCTAAATCGAAGCGGTTGCCGGCGTGAGCCGTCCACAGGCGCAACGGATTAGCAACGTCGCCACCGTAGCCGGGAATGATTTCATCGTATGCCATCGCGGAAATTTCTTCGCTCGGATGCCATTCTTTTTTGTCACCCATATTGATGACCTGTCCGCCGAAGCTGACGGCGTATTGTTTGTTCGGGCGGCCGATTTGCCATGCCAAATCTTGGTCGAGCCACAAATCGGGTTTTTCGACCTGCTGGCCGTCCACGATTTCTTGTTTGAACATGCCGTATTGATAGCGGATGCCGTAGCCCATGGCGGGAATACGCAAGGTGGCGAGCGAGTCGAGGAAGCAGGCGGCCAGGCGGCCCAAACCGCCGTTGCCCAAACCGGGGTCTTGTTCTTGTTCGCAGATGTCGGCGAACTCTTTACCCAATTGTTTGAACGCCTCTTCAAATTCGGCATACACGCCTTCGTTAATCAAAGCGTTGACAAAGGCGCGTCCCAACAGGAATTCCATGGAAAGGTAGTAAACCATGCGTTTGCCGTTGTCGATGTGGGCGCGGCGGGTTTGCAGGAAGTCTTCGGCAATCAGGTCGCGCGCGGCGAGCATGGCGGCGTTGAGCCATTGGTGTTCGGTCGCCTCTTTCGGATCGACGCCCAAAATAAAAATCAATTTATAGACGATGGACTTGCGGATGGTTTCGGCATCCGGTTTCGGCATGACATAATCAAAACCTGAAATGGGTTGTTTTTTCTTAGCCATGATAGCCTTTCTCTGTTGGGGATGGGATGATGAAGCGGGGGAATTTGTATCTTTTGGCGGTCTGAGGTCGTCTGAAAAGCCGTATGCCTTTATGTTCCGTTAAGCAAGTCAAGCAGGTAAATTTATTACTCATCTTCGACATTATAACTGAGGCAGTTTAAATAATAGGGTTTCTTTTAAAAACATCCTATTAATGACATATGTCATATATTCGGCGATGTATTCTTACGTTGCAAAATCCAAATACCCATATGTTCGACTGTCAGCTTGCCGTCTGCATTGTAATTAAACTTCTCGGATGGTACGCAAGAAATCTGCCAACTTCCTTGAGGCAGGTTAAATATTTGTTGACTACGCTTGGCATTGATCAACAGCAGCCATTCATCATCCAAAACGATCTGCATGGCTTTTGCGCCGCGGTTGTGCCAACAAAGCTCGCTCATCGGTTCGCCTTGAATATTGAGCCAGCGGACGCGCTCTTGTTTCCACCAGACATCATCGCCCAATAATTTGATTTCTTGGCGCAGGCGGATTAAATCGCGCGTATAGCCTTGCAACGCTTCGTCCGCCTGCTGCCAATCCAGCCAAGTAATCGGGTTGTCCTGACAATAACTATTGTTGTTCCCCTGTTGGCTGTTGCCGAACTCGTCACCCGCCAGCAGCATGGGCGTGCCGTTGGCAAGGAACAGCGAGGCAAGCAAGGCTTTGGCGGTGTAGGAGCGGTCTTCCAAAATCGCCGCATCTTCGGTTTCGCCTTCGATGCCGTGGTTGTAGCTGATGTTTTCGTTATGCCCGTCGCGGTTGTCTTCGCCGTTGGCATGGTTGTGTTTTTCGTTGTAGCTGACCAAATCGCGCAGCGTAAAACCATCGTGTGCGGTGATGAAATTGATGCTGGCGGAAGGATGCCGGCCGCTGTGGTTGAAAATATCAGACGACCCCGCCAGACGTTCGGCAAACGCACCTAAATTGCCGCTTTCCCACACCCAAAACGCGCGCATATCGTCGCGGAAACGTCCGTTCCACTCGGCAAAAGGCTGCGGGAAATTGCCCAAGTGATAGCCGCCTTCGCCGATGTCCCACGCCTCGACAATCAGTTTGCAGCGTGCCAACACTGGGTCTTGGTAAACCACCTGAAAAAAGCGTCCGTAAGCCTGAAAATCGGGTTCCCGCCCCAATACCGTTCCCAAGTCGAAGCGGAAACCGTCCACATGAAATGTTTCCGCCCAATAGCGCAGGCTGTCCGCCGCCCAACGGGTTACGTCGCGGCGGACGATGTTCAACGTATTGCCGCAGCCCGACCAGTTTTCATAGCTGCCGTCGGGCTTCAGCCAATACCACAAAGCATTGTCTATGCCGCGCTGGCAAAGCATCGGACCTTTTTCATCCTGCTCGGCGGTATGGTTGTACACGACATCCAATATCACTTCCAAGCCCGCCTGGTGCAAGGCTTTGACCGCCTGCTTCAACTCTTCCGCCGCGCGTTCGGCATCGGCGGCATAAGACGGCTCGACGGCAAAATGGGAATAGGTGTTGTAGCCCCAATAATTGCTCAAGCCCATTTTTTGCAGGTGGTATTCGTCCAAATGCTGGTGTACCGGCAGCAGCTCGACGGCGGTAACGCCCAAAGTTTTCAAATAATCAATCACGCGCGGATCGGTCAGGGCTTGATACGTTCCCGCGTGTTCCAAATCGGGGAACTGCTTGGTAAACCCTTTCACATGGGCTTCGTACACTACCGTCCTGCCCCACGGATGGTTCGGACTGCAGTCGTTGCCCCAATCAAAATCATCATCGCCCACCACCACGCTTTTGGGCGCCACCGCCGCATTGTCCCGCCCGTCTTCCGGACGAAACCACGCCATTTCCTCATCGTCCCGATAACTCGGTTTGCCATCGATTTTTTTGGAATACGGGTCAATCAACAATTTATTCGGATTGAAACACGAACCGCCCGGCGCATCAGCACGTCCGTAAACACGAAAACCATACTGCTGCCCTACCCTAACCTCCGGCACAAAGCCGTAAAACACAGACCCGCGCCGCGAAGGCATTTCCAAACGGGTTTCCCCTCCCTTGTCAAAGAGGCACAGCTCGACTTTTTCGGCATGAATGGAAAACAGCGCAAAATTCGCCCCTTCCTCAGTCAGCGACACGCCCATCGGATAAGGCGCACCTTCTTCAATGCGCCATGTTTTGGTTTTCATTTTGTTTGTCCTGATTTGATGGAGACGCTTCGGGCTGCGCTTCCGGATAGTTGTTCTTTTTATAGTGGTGATGCTTGAAGGGAAAGAGGTCGTCTGAAAAGCAAAATCCCGTTTTCAGACGACCTCTTTTAGCCATAAACCTTTGTTTTAACTTGAGGCCGTCCGAATTTGAGCGCTATCAATTCGGCAACCTCACCGCCAACTCGGCAGGCCATGCTGCCTTGGCGTCGGTTTTTACGAAACCATTGCCCGTCAGCCCGCCTTTCAGCAGGCGGTTGTATTTCACCGCCGTTTCGCGCGGCACTTGCAATTTCACTTTAAACATCAGCTTCGCGCGTTCATCGACCGTTTCCACCGACTTGGGCGTAAACTGGGCGTCCGTCGCGATAAATTTGATTTTGGCGGGGAACACCGCGTCAATGCCGTCCAAACGGATACGCGCATCATCATTGACTTTCAGACGGCTCATGCTGTCGGTCGGCAGGAAAATATTCATCGAAACATCGGCAGGATCAAGCAGGCTGACCACTTTCGAACCCGCCGCGACCACGTTGCCCGCTTCCGCAATGGTGTATTCCACCCTGCCGGCTATCGGCGCGCGGATATTCATATCATCGTTGGCGGATGTGGCCGATTTGACTGCCGCCCTCGCCTGTTCCACACCGGCGCGCGCTTCCGCTTGTGCGGCGGCACTTTGCGCCACCGTCGCCCGCGCTTCGTCCCGTGCCGCTTCTGCCGCTTTGACTGCTGCAACAGCGCGTTCATAATCCGCCTGACGCTTGGTAACTTCCGATTGCGACACCAGCTGGTCGGCAAGCAATTTACGCGCATTGTCCAGCTCCATTTTCGCCACACGAAGCTGCTGCCTGTTCGCGTCCACATTTGCCTGCGCGCGCGCAACCGTCTGTTTCATCTGCGCTTCGGCAGCTTTGGCGCGCCCGACTGCCTCTTCTTGCCGCAATTCCGCCGCCCGCGCTTCCTCCAAACGGCTGTTGCTGGTTTCAGACGACAGTTCCGCCAGAATATCGCCCTCTTTCACGTCCGCGCCCTCTTCCACCAGTACCGCCTTCACCCGCCCCGGATACAGGCTGGAGACATCGATGCGGTTCAGCTCCAGCCGCCCGTTGGATTGCGCAATCCATGTCGGCAGGGTTTCTTTTTGGTTTTGAAGGACATACCACACGCCGCCCGCAGCCAGCGCGACGGCAAGAGAAGCAATAACAGCTTTTTTCATGTTACGTTACACCTTAATCGTCAAAACGGACGCGCCTTAGAGCGGTATTGCGGAAACAGCGCGGCAAACGCCCAATCTATCCTTTGGTGGATGGACGAATCGGTCAGCAAATCCTCATGCCGCCCGTTCATCTCATCGGTCAGTATCCCCAACATACGGTAGCGCGTGTTCATAATCATCGGCGAGATGACCGCGCCGTTGAGAAACTCAAACTGATTAAACAGAGCCAGTTCCGACACATCTTCCCTGCCGTTACACGCCTTAATATGCCGAATCATCCCGTAGGCAAGCATCTTATGCTGCTTTTTCAACGCTTTGGTAATCAAATCCACGCCTTCTTCGCTATCCAGCAGCATCCTGTGTATCCACGCCAAATGCTCACGTATCGTCACCGCCAGCCGCCAGACAATCTGATACAGCCGCTCCGTATCTTCGATATTTTGGGCAAAATCGAACGACACCCGCCCCAAAGCCCGATTGCTGTACTCAATCAACATCGCCTTCACGAATTCGTCTTTATCGGCAAACATCCTGTTGAACGTTTCCAAATTCGAATTCAAATGCTCCGCGATCGCCTGCTCCGACAGCCGCTTGTAGCCGCATCTGGGATAAAAATGGATACCTGCGGAAATAAATTGCGCACTGGTCACACCGTTCATTATCTTCACCTCATCTGCCTGTATTGTTGTCATAGGACAAATATCCAAGACTCAAATGAAACAAAAATCTTCTGAAATATCAGGCTGTCTGCGGACGCTGCCGTCAACCGTCAACGCATCATCCCAACCCTGCCCGATACAAATGCCAACCAACTCTTATTTTATAGTGGATTAAATTTAAATCAGGACAAGGCGACGAAGCCGCAGACAGTACAGATAGTACGGCAAGGCGAGGCAACGCCGTACTGGTTTAAAGTTAATCCACTATATAAAGCACGCAAAACGCCCCGACTCAATCATCCGGTCTGTTTTTTTATTTCACTATATAACAAACCGCCCCCGCCTTCAATGCAAGCCATCTTCCAATTATCATTAAAATCCGATAGTTAAATTTGTTTTACGAGGATATGGGTCGTCTGAAAAAACGGTTTCAGACGATTTGAAGGGAAGCATCAACATAAATAAACGCCTTATCAATATCCGAATATTCGAGAGTTGCTATAAAAAATCGTCTGAAAACTGGCTTCCCGTTTTCAGACGACCTTTGCTTACTCTTTGGCAAATTGCTGCGTAAAGCGGACAAATTCTTCTTTTTTCGCTTTTGCCTTGCCTGAATCGATGGCTGCTTCGGCGGCTTTGACACCGTCCGACAACGAAGGCACGACATTGCCGGCATAGAGCGCGGCGGCGGCGTTGAGCAGGACGATGTCGCGTGCCGCGCCATGCTTGCCGCTCAACACTTCATCCATTTTTTCCAAAGACTCTTGCGCGTTGGCGACTTTGATTTCGTCCAAATTGCGGCGGATTTCAATACCGAAATCGGCGGGGCTGATGTCGTATTCGCGGATTTCTCCGTCTTTCAGCTCAGCTACGCGGGTTTTGCCCGTCAGCGTGATTTCGTCCAAACCGCCTTCGCCGCATACGACCAAAACGTGTTTGGAACCAAGCTGTTTCAATACGCGCGACAGGATGCCGCATAAGTCGATGTGGAACACGCCCAAGAGCTGGTTTGGCGCACCGGCAGGGTTGGTCAGCGGCCCCAAGATATTGAAAATACTTCTAAACCCGAGCGAACGGCGCACGGGAGCGACGTGGCGCATCGCGCTGTGGTGGTTTTGGGCAAACATAAAGCCCAAGCCTGTTTGACGGATGCTTTCGGCGACTTGCTCCGGCGTAATGTTCAATACCGCACCCATCTGCTCCATCACGTCCGCCGCGCCGCTGGACGAGGAAACGGAACGTCCGCCGTGTTTGGCGACTTTCGCGCCTGCCGCCGCCGCGACAAACATCGAAGTCGTGGAAATATTGAAGGTTTTTGCACCGTCCCCGCCCGTGCCGACAATATCGACGAGGTCGTCTGAATTTTCCAGTGGCACTTTGGCGGCAAATTCGCGCATGACGGCGGCGGCGGCGGTGATTTCCGATACGGTTTCGACTTTAATCCGCAATCCGGTCAAGATGGCGGCGATTTGTTCGGGCGGCACCTGCCCGCTCATAATCTGGCGCATCAGGTCGGTCATTTCGTCGTAAAACAATTCGTTGTTGCTGATTAATCGTTCGATGGCTTGTTGCGGTGTAATCATGGTTCAATCCTTTTTACGGGTATTTTTACGTCAAACGTCGTCTGAAAGTTTTCAGACGACGTTTGGTTTAAGCGGCGGACGCTTGGAAGTCTTTAAATTCTTCCAAAAAGTTTTTCAACATATCGTGTCCGTGTTCGGTCAACAGGGCTTCGGGGTGGAACTGCACGCCTTCAATGGCGTATTCCTTGTGCCGCACGCCCATGATTTCCTGATCTTCCGTCCATGCGGTTACTTCCAAGCAATCGGGCAGCGTATCGCGGGCGATGACAAGGCTGTGATAACGCGTGCAGGTAATAGGATCGGGCAAATCTTTAAACATGCCTTTGTTTAAGTGGAACACGGGCGAAACTTTGCCGTGCATCAGCGTTTTTGCCCGCACCACATCCCCGCCGAACGCTTCGCCTATCGTCTGATGCCCGAGGCACACGCCCATAATCGGCAGCTTGCCGGCGAAATGGCGCATGGCGGCGACGGAAATACCCGCCTCTTTCGGCGAACAAGGACCCGGCCCGATAACGAGGTATTGCGGTTTCAAAGCTTCGATTTCTTCAAGCGTAATATCGTCGTTGCGGCGGACGACGACTTCCTGACCGAGTTCGGCGAAATATTGGACGATGTTGTAGGTGAAACTGTCATAGTTATCAATGAACAAAAGCATGGGGGTACGGCCTTTTAGGGTTGTTTGACGGCGGCGATGTTTTCGGGCGAATTGATAAACGCCCACATCTGCTCTTCAGTTCGGAAAACGCCGTTACGGACAATATAATGCAGCGGATGCTTAATCAGCGCATCCGCTTTGCGGACAAAAACACGCATATTGCTGCTGTTTGCTGCCATTTCCAACACTTTGGCGGCAAAAGCGGGGCGGTGCAGCTTGTCGTGCATCAGCGGATGGCGGGCGATGTATTCGTTCAGAGGCTTGCCGCTGCTGTGGAAATCCGTGTGCAGCGGGTCGAGGAATACAATAAAAAAAGGCATCTTGCCCAAATAATCGTCTGCATCGTTCATAAGCGTTTCGGACGGAATATTTATATCGACATAATATCACAGTTAACCGCGATACTCGGAAAGCTGCGCCTGCCCCTCCGATTGAAAGGTCGTCTGAAAACAAACGAAACGGTTTTTCAGACGACCTTTTTATTGACATCTTTTTCTCTATCAATACTCAGGCATCATCTCACCTTCACCGCCCATACTGTTTGCCGCATTAACCCGCTCCTGCGCGGTTTTCACTTGATTTTCCAAGCCTTTAATCCGTTCTTGATAGCGGGCGTAGTTTCGCTCATTGCCATAACGAACCTGTTTGCCCTCTTCCAGATTTTTCTGTGCCTGAGCCAATTCGTTTTGCGCCGAAGATGAACTAGGCATTGCGCCGGCCGGTGGAGACGGCATTTGTTCGGAAGGAGCGTTTCCTGAAGCAGCGCTTGCTGATGCCGAGTGTGCAGACGGTGCGGCAGAGGTATAAACCGAAGGTCTGCCGATATTGCCCGGTTTGCAGTTTTTGCCGCCGGTCTGCGTATAGGTTTTACGCCCTGATTTGTCGATACATTCAAATACGGGAGATGCCGTCGTAGCGGCGGAAAATGCGAGCAGTAATGTGCTTAAAATCAATTTATTCATTCTTATACCTTTCATCAAATTCATCAAAACCATATCCACCATACCACAAAAGCAATAATCATCACCAAATTGGCAATAATAATCGGCTTCCATTGCCGAGGTGCGTGGCGTAATTCTGCGCCCGAACGCGTTCGGCGGATGTAGAAAAACGGACTGAGCAGCATGGATGCGGCGCACAACAGAATAATCACGGCGTAATAGATTTTTTCGGTTTCCATTTCCTCCGCCCCCGTTTCAGACGACCTATACAAAATATGCTACAATCGCCGGCGATTATAACACCCTGTTTATCTATATTTATAAAGGTTTTACCAATAATGATTTCTACCAACGGCATTACCATGCAGTTCGGCGCGAAGCCGCTGTTTGAAAACGTATCCGTCAAGTTCGGCGAAGGCAACCGCTACGGCTTGATCGGCGCGAACGGTTCGGGCAAATCCACCTTCATGAAAATCCTCGGCGGCGATTTGGAACAGACTGCGGGCGAAGTGGCGATTGAAAACGGCGTACGCTTGGGTAAGCTGCGCCAAGACCAGTTTGCCTACGAAGACATGCGCGTGCTGGACGTGGTGATGATGGGGCACACCGAAATGTGGGCGGCGATGACCGAACGTGATGCGATTTACGCCAACCCCGAAGCCACCGAAGACGATTACATGAAAGCCGCCGAACTGGAAGCCAAGTTCGCCGAATACGACGGCTACACCGCCGAAGCGCGCGCCGCCGAACTGTTGAGCGGCGTGGGCATTTCCGAAGATTTGCACAATGCGACCATGGCGGAAGTCGCCCCGGGCTTCAAACTGCGCGTATTGCTGGCGCAAGCCCTGTTCTCCAAACCTGATGTGCTGTTGCTTGACGAACCGACCAACAACTTGGACATCAACACCATCCGCTGGCTGGAGGGCGTTTTGAACCAATACGACTCCACCATGATTATCATCTCGCACGACCGTCACTTCTTGAACGAAGTCTGCACCCACATGGCGGACTTAGACTACAACACCATCACCATCTACCCGGGCAACTACGACGACTACATGCTCGCTTCCGCCCAATCGCGCGAACGCGCCCTGAAAGACAACGCCAAGGCAAAAGAGAAACTGCAAGAGCTGCAAGAGTTCGTTGCCCGCTTCTCCGCCAACAAATCCAAAGCCCGTCAGGCAACCAGCCGTCTGAAACAGGCAGACAAAATCAAAGCCGAGATGGTCGAAGTCAAGCCTTCCACCCGCCAAAACCCGTATATCCGCTTTGAAGCCGATGAAAAAGCCAAGCTGCACCGTCAGGCGGTGGAAGTCGAAAACCTGGCCAAACGCTTTGAAACCCAGTTGTTCAAAAACCTGAGCTTCATCCTCGAAGCCGGCCAGCGCCTCGCCATCATCGGCCCCAACGGCGCGGGTAAATCCACCCTGCTGAAACTCCTTGCCGGCGCGTTCAACCCCGAATATTCAGACGGCCTCACCCCCGATGCAGGCACCATCAAATGGGCGGAAAAAGCCAACGTCGGCTATTATCCGCAAGACCATGAAAACGACTTCGACGTCGATATGAACCTGAGCGAATGGATGCGCCAATGGGGCCAAGAAGGCGACGACGAACAGGTCATCCGCGGCACTTTGGGGCGTTTGCTCTTCGGCAGCAACGACGTGGTGAAAAAAGTGCAGGTTCTCTCCGGCGGTGAAAAAGGCCGTATGCTCTACGGCAAACTCCTGCTGCTGAAACCCAATGTGCTGATTATGGACGAACCCACCAACCACATGGACATGGAAAGCATCGAATCGCTGAACATGGCGCTGGAGAAATACAACGGCACGCTGATTTTCGTATCGCACGACCGCCAGTTCGTCTCCTCGCTCGCCACCCAGATTATCGAGCTGGACGGCAAGGGCGGCTACGAACACTATCTGGGCGATTACGAAAGCTATCTGGAGAAAAAAGGCTTGGCTTAATCACGCCGTTTTAATCAATGTCTGAAACATCAACGTCGTCTGAAAGACTGTATCTTTCAGACGACGTTTATTTTTTAAAATCCGTTTATAAAGTGTTTAAACAAATTGCATCTACTTCGGTTGCCTATGATGGAAATAAGCGGGCATATATCGTGTTACCAAACTTGCGCTGCCATTCATCTTATTGCCAGAAACTAATCCAAGTTTCTGAAGTTTCAGCCATTTCCAATATTTCTAAAATATCGGGGAAATCATAAGCAACAACAAAAGGTCGCCTGAAAACCCAAATCCAAGTTTTCAGACGACCTTTCCATATCAATCGATTATTTAAGCAGCAAAGCGTTTGGCAACTTCGTCCCAGTTGACGATTTCCCAGAAACCTTTCAGGTAGTTGGGGCGGCTGTTGCGGTAGTCGATGTAGTAGGCGTGTTCCCATACGTCGCAGGTCAGCAGCGGAGTGTTTTCAGTGGTCAGCGGAGTTGCCGCGTTGGAAGTGGAAACCAAATCCAATTCGCCGGCAGAGGTTTTCACCAGCCATGCCCAACCTGAACCGAAAGTGCCTGCCGCGCAAGCATTGAAAGCTTCTTGGAATTTCTCAAAGCTGCCCCATTTGGCGTCGATGGCGGCGGCCAGCTCGCCGGAAGGTTTGCCTTGACCTTTGGGCGTGAAACCCAGCCAGTAGAAGGTGTGGTTCCAAGTTTGGGCTGCGTTGTTGAACACGCCGCCTGAAGATTTTTTTACAATCTCTTCCAAAGGCAGGTTTTCAAATTCGGTACCTTTGATTTGATTGTTCAGATTGGTGATGTAGGTTTGATGGTGTTTGCCGTAGTGGAACTCCAAAGTCTCTTTGCTCAGATGCGGGGACAATGCGTCCAGTTCATAAGGCAGTTGTGGCAGCTTATGTTCCATTTTAGTGCTCCTAAATTATTTTATATGATTGTATTTTGGTAGTGTCCGCTGCTCGGGATAAACCGGACAGCATCGTTATTTTACCTGCTTTAAATCAGGAAAACCAATTAAACTTGCGCTGCGCTATAATAGCAGATTCCAATTTCCATTCATTTAGGATTGCCGCCATGAACGATTATCCCGATACGTCGTCTGAAGACCGCGAAGTCAGCGCGTTGTCGCTGCCGCCGCATTCGATGGAGGCGGAGCAATCCGTTTTGGGCGGTCTTTTGCTCGAGAATTCGGCTTGGGACAGAATCGCCGATGTGGTTACCGGTGAAGACTTCTACCGACACGAACACCGCCTGATTTTCCGCGCCATCGCCAATCTGATTAACGAAAGCCGTCCTGCCGACGTGATTACCGTTCAGGAGAGTTTGGAGCGTAACGAAGAACTAGAGGCGGCGGGCGGGTTCAATTATCTGATTACCTTGGCGCAAAACACGCCGTCTGCTGCGAATATCCGCCGCTATGCCGAAATCGTGCGCGAGCGTTCTATCATGCGCCAGCTTGCTGAAGTCGGGACCGAAATCGCCCGTAGTGCCTACAATCCGCAAGGCAGGGATGCGGGGCAGCTTTTGGATGAAGCGGAAAACAAGGTATTCCAAATTGCGGAAAGTACGGCTAAATCCAAACAAGGTTTTCTCGAAATGCCTGCGCTTTTGAAGGAAGTAGTCGAGCGCATCGACATGCTTTATTCACGCGATAATCCGGATGAAGTTACCGGTGTGTCAACAGGGTTTATCGACTTGGATAAAAAAACCTCAGGTCTCCAGCCCGGTGATTTGATTATTGTGGCAGGTCGTCCCTCTATGGGTAAAACTGCCTTTTCCATCAATATCGCGGAACATGTTGCCGTAGAGGGCAAGCTGCCTGTCGCCGTATTTTCGATGGAGATGGGCGGCGCGCAACTGGTGATGCGTATGCTGGGTTCGGTGGGCAGGCTTGATCAGAGCGTTTTGAAAACGGGCAGATTGGAAGATGAACACTGGGGTCGTCTGAATGAAGCTGTGGTCAAGCTTTCCGATGCGCCTATGTATATTGATGAAACACCGGGCTTGACCGCGCTCGAATTGCGCGCCCGCGCCCGTCGTCTTGCGCGCCAGTTCAACGGAAAATTGGGCTTAATCGTTATCGACTACCTGCAATTAATGGCAGGTTCAGGCCGCTCGGACAACCGCGCCTCAGAACTCGGCGAAATTTCGCGCTCCCTCAAAGCCTTGGCGAAGGAGCTGCAAGTTCCCGTTATTGCTTTGTCGCAGTTGAGCCGTACCGTAGAGCAGCGTACCGACAAGCGCCCAATGATGTCCGACTTGCGGGAATCCGGTGCCATCGAGCAGGACGCCGACCTGATTATGTTTATGTACCGCGACGAATACTATAATCAAGAATCGCCCATGAAAGGCCTTGCGGAATGTATTATCGGTAAACACCGTAACGGTCCTGTCGGGAAAGTATTCCTCACTTGGATGGGGCAATTTACCAAATTCGATAATGCAGCCTACATACCCGAATCCGCATTGATGGAAGATTGAGACAAATCAGCCTAAAAACCAAGCAAATTTCATATTTTATTAGGCAATCCATCCCAATATCGTTTAAAATGAGCCAAACCGCATAATTACCGGCGATAAAAACATTCTAAGCCGGATGATAAAACACATTACTTAACTCCAGACGTTTTTACCACTCATGTACGCACAACAAAAAGGTTTTACCTTAATCGAATTGTTGGTCGTGATCGCTATTACCGCCATCATGGCCACTATCGCCCTTCCCAATATGAGCGAATGGATTGCCTCACGCCGTGCTGCCAGTCAGGCAGAGCAGGTGGCAAACCTCTTGCGTTTCGCGCGAGCCGAAGCAGTCCGTCTCAATCTCCCTGTCTATGTCTGTCCCGTAAAAGTTAGAAAACACGGCCTGGCTGACGGCAAATGCGACAGCAGCCAAAAAAGCAGCGGCCTGCTCGCCTATGCCGATAAAAACCGGGACAAAGCCTATGAGAATGACACAAGCGATATCTCCCTGCGCTCCATAGTCCTCAACGGTACCGACCCTGCCAAAGTTTCCCATACATTCCAACACGTCGCATTTGGAAAAGATAATGCCGATGACGGTGAGGCCGTATTTTGGTCATTTATGCCCAACGGCACATTCGGCTATACCGCCTCTAAAACAATCGATAAATCAACAACTTTCAAATACGCCGATGGTTATATCAAGATTAGTATGACTGATAAAGCCGCAACGACCGAAGAAACCAAAAAATCCCGCGCCAGTATCGTCCTTATCGACAGCAGCGGTCGCGTCGAAATCTGCGCCAAATCAGATTCGCGACCCCTTTGCCAATATTCAGAATCTCAAAGTCCCGAACCCAAAAAATAAAAATACCATCCTATGAAATACATAACATTACATACAAAAGGTCGTCTGAAAATGAGCAAAGCGAGTTTCGCCAAAACCCGTTATTCAGATTTTTCCAAACCTAACCAAGCAGGTATGACTTTAATTGAAGTCTTGGTCGCCATGTTCGTCCTCGCAATCGGCGTACTCGCCCTACTCGCCATCCAGTTGCGTACCGTTTCCAGCGTACGCGAAGCGGAAGGACAGACTATCGTATCGCAACTTACCCAAAATTTGGTTGAAGGGATGTTGATTAATCCAAGGCTGGAAGAATGCACTCGTAACAATGGTCAGCGTGGATTTTGTAAAACATACATTGATTATTACATTACTGCCGGCTCTAGTGATAATCCCAAAAACGAAAAATTAGATCCCACAACCAGCATGAGCAAAAAAAGTTTAGCAAAAGCACAGATCGCACAATTCGATCAAGCCTTGCGTGCTGCTTTACCTGAATCCGAATTTCATTATGAAATCTGCCGAGACAGTTCTAATGAAGAGCCTACTTACGATGGATCATTTAATTCTCATTGTGACAAAAAGGCAGATGCTGATACTGTTATTAAAGTGTTATGGCTTAAAGATGCAGAAAGCGATAAAGCGGCAAGTGGCATTAAAAAATCCGAAGACTCTATTGTTTACACCTACCAAGTACGCGTAAGGGAAAGATAATGAATAATAAAAACCGCCCACACATTCCGGTCAAAACAGGTATGCAGGGCTTCAGCCTGATTGAATTCCTTGTAGCAAGCGCATTGAGCATGATAGTCCTGCTGGCCGTCAGCTCGGGCTATTTTACCGCCCGCAGCCTGAACACCGCTGCAACCTCCCGTCTAAACGTCCAACAGGATTTGCGCAACGCATCCAACCAAATCGTGCGTGATGCCCGTATGGCTGGTAACTTTGGCTGTTTCAATATGTCAGGCTTCGATGACCAAGTCGTTATTCAAGATTTCGGTTCCGCAGATTTATTCAAACTCAAGGGTACTGGATCAATACTTCCTGCTGTCAGAGAAACAGATTCTTTAGGCATAAAAGACTTTAAACAGAGCCAGAGCGGAAAAGCACTGATTTTCCAATACGGCATAGATGCCCAAGATCCGCCTGCAGAAACTGCAGTTGCCAGCAATTGTACTAACATTACCAAACCAGGAACGAAAATTACCGATGGTAAAGCAGCTTTAAAGTCAGATGGTTCTCAAGCTGGCAATATCTCAATCATGAAACATGAGGTAAATGCTTACGCTGTTGGTACAGTAGACGGGCAAGAAGGTCTATACCGTTTTCAGTTAGCTGACAACGGTACATGGAGTAATCCGCAGTTGCTGATTAAGGGAATAAAAAATATGGACATCCATTACTTTTATACTGAAGAATGCCCTGAGACCTTTGAAGGAAGTGAAGCCGCATCAGCCCCTATCCCCGCCACTGCTGGAAATGCACAAAATCAGGGAACAAGTCAGGAAAAAGATGAAAAATTTAAATATACTAAAAAATTTTCCAATAAAGAAACACCTGCCTCCATCGAGATCCTGTTGAACGGAGGTAACAGTATCAATGTAGGCAAAAACAATGATAAAAATGAAGTCCAAATCTATCGAATCAACGCGACTGTACGCGGAGGAAACAAATGCGCAGACCGATTACTTTAAACCATCCTGCTAAAGCCTCTGCACAAACAGGCTTCGCATTATTCATTGTCCTGATGATCATGATCGTCATCGCCTTGCTCGTCGTTACTGCAACCCAGTCCTATAATACCGAGCAGCGTATCAGTACAAATGACGCCGACCATAAATTTGCTACCACACTTGCGGAAGCAGCATTGCGTGAAGGTGAGAACCACATTTATGAAATCGAAGACGGTAAAAAACCATTTACTGATGATTGTGCTGATGGTCTATGTAAAGCGGCGCAGGTTAGTAAAAATACCTACGCGACTGCAGCAGGAACAATTACTGTCAACGGTACTTCAAGCGTTGAGGCATGGATTCGAGAGGATGATAAGTGCATTAATTCTGAAAATAGAAAGAAAACAAAATGCATTGATGCGAATGGAATAAAATATCCAGGTGTAAATAGTGGTGCGAAAAAAGATGCGCGTTATATCATCGAATACCTAAGCACCAATTCTACCGACAACCGTACCATTTACCGCGTTACCGCCAAAGCATGGGGAAAAAACGAAAATACGGTGGTTATACTACAATCTTATGTGGCCAACGAATAAAATAAATAGATAAAATCATGAATACGTCTATCACTAAATCTCAAGGGTTTACGCTGGTTGAGATGCTGATTGTTGTTGCCATTATTGGCATCCTCAGTACCATCGCTTACCCTTCCTATATCCGATACATCGAACGTGGCTACCAATCCCAAGCACATACGGAACTGCTTGCTATTAACAATGCCTTAAAAACCGAATTAGTCAAAAATCCTACCCTTAAAATAAAAGATGAAATTGAGGGAGATACGGGATTGGTTAAGACCTACAAAGCTGCGCCCGAGGTCGCTGCCAAATACGACTTCAGCGGTGAAATGAAAAATAAGGACGCTAAAAATAGCAGGGCTTATTATCTTTTTGCCACTCCGAAAACCGGTACTGATTACAAACTTTCCGTTTGGATGGATAGTTTGGGCAATGCCTATAAATGTACTGATGCAGAATCGGCTAAAGCCAAGTTAACAAGCAAAAACGGCAATACAGGCTGTGAACAGGTAGGTTACAAGAAATAAGGGCCCGAATCGGCCACTATCTTTCCTTATTTAGTAAAGATATACTATGTCATCCAGTTTTTATTGAATACTATAAGCCATATACATCAGTCGTGCTCCCAATATATGACTAAACAATGAATAAAGGTCGTCTGAAAACTTTAAAGCAAAGTGAACTGTACCCAAAAAGTTGGACATCCCCTCCAACTCACAA
>NZ_KV814851.1:0-1555 GCF_001814135.1 Neisseria sp. HMSC067H09
AAACCTGTGTTTGGGTTTCGGCTGTTGGGGGAAAAGGAATTTTGCAAAGGTCTCGACTTTTCTACAAATGGAGCATTATCCTCCCAAATACCAGAATTTCAATGCCCACAATACGGCGACTATCCACACCATAGGCGGCACGTCTTTCACGCGGTTGCATAAAAGTTTAATCACGGCGTAGCTGATGAAGCCGAAGGCGATGCCGTCGGCAATCGAATAGGTGAACGGCATGAACACGATGGTCAGGAAAGCGGGGGCGGCTTCGGTCATGTCGTCCCAGTCGATTTCACGCGCGCTGCGCAGCATTTGCGCACCGACGTAGAGCAGCGCGGGCGCGGTGGCGAAGCCGGGGATACTCTGCACCAGCGGCGAGAAAATCAGACACGCCAACATCAATACGCCGACGGTTACGGCGGTCAGCCCCGTGCGGCCGCCAGCGGACACGCCCGCTGCGCTTTCGACATACGGCGTAGTTGAAGACGTACCCAGTGCGGCACCGGCGACGATGGCGGTCGAGTCGGCGAACAGGGCGCGTTTCAGGCGGGGCAGTTTGCCGTCTTCCAGCAGACCTGCGCGGTGGGAAACGCCGACCAGCGTGCCGGTGGAGTCAAACAAATCAACCAGGAAAAAGACGAAAATCACGCTGATCATGCTGAGTTTAAAGAGGCCGTTGAAATCCATCTGCATGAAAGTCGGCGCGATGCTCGGAATTTCGCCGACCACGCCTTTAAAATCGCTCAAGCCCAGCGGGGTGGAAATGGCTGTGATTGCCAGAATGGTCAGGATAATCGCCCCTTTGACGCGGAAATGCCCCAAAGCCACCACCATGGCGAAGCCCGCCAATACCAAGAGTGCGGCAGGTTGGTGGATGTCGCCCAGTTTCACCAAAGTCGCCTCGCTGGCGATGATGATGCCGGAACCTTTGAGCGCGATCAGCGACAGAAACAGCCCGATACCGGCGGCAATCGACATTTTCAAACCCATAGGCAGCGCGTTCACCAGCATTTCGCGCACTTTGAAAAAGCTGAATAAAATGAAAATGATGCCGGAAACGAATACCGCGCCCAAAGCCACCTGCCAGGGCACGCCCATGCCTTTGACGACGGCGTAGGTGAAATAGGCGTTCAAGCCCATGCCCGGCGCGAGCGCAATCGGATAGTTGCCGACGAAGCCCATCACGAAGCAGCCGATGGCGGAAGCGATGCAGGTGGCGACGAATACCGCGCCCATGTCCATGCCCGTTTCGCCGAGAATCAGCGGATTGACGATGATGATGTAACACATGGCGAGGAAGGTGGTCAGCCCCGCCGTCAGTTCAGTGCGCACATTCGTGCCGTTTGCGCTTAAATTGAATATGCGCTCCAGCACATTTTGATTTGAAGTAGTCATGATTTATGCTTTTCAAAAAAAAGGAAAATTTTCGGGCGGTATTATACTGAAAACGCCTTGTTGTCGGGTGAAAAATTGTCAACATTTCGATTGAAGTGGTCTGAGAAAAGGTCGTCTGAAAATCAGAGTTGAGTTTTCAGACGACCTTAGATTCGGATTTCAAGTG
>NZ_KV814852.1:0-29235 GCF_001814135.1 Neisseria sp. HMSC067H09
GGTCGTCTGAAAAGTTTTCAGACGACCTCTTGCTTTATTTGCCATGCCATATCAAAAACAATATTTTTTTAAAACCTTATTAGGAACGTATTGATAAATATCCCGAAATTCTTTCTTTACCGCGCCTGAAGCAGGATTCAGCTTCTCATTTCGTACCAATTTTATTTTATCTTTGGTGACTTCCGACAACGATGCAGCGGTATAGCGGTATTCCCGATGCGAACCTGCCGTCAAACGGTCTCGGGTAAATTCATACTGGTATTTATCCTGTCCCGTTTCCCCATAAAAATCAACATCCATCCTGCAACGTCCTTGCGGTTGGGCAAACAATACCAACCCGCTTCCCTCCAGACTCAATTCAAAATCCGTCAAATCCCTTTCATAAACTTTTTTCCATTGGGAATGATGACTTTGAGCAGCAAGCAAACCCGAGCTCAAACATAAAACTGAAACCAATAAACCCTTAGCGACATTCATATGATTACACCTAGATTTGAAGAGCCTATGATTAAAGCAAAGAACTGAAAATAATACAATTGGATTTCAATCGACTCAATCCCGCTCATCAAACAAGCCGACATCGAACAAATCCGGTTCGCTCACCCGCCCGCGGCAATCGACCTTAATGTCCTCGTGAACCCGACAGCAACACGGCAGAATCTCGCCGGGTGCGACAAACGCCAGCGGGAAATCGTCGTAGGACACCCTGCCGTCTAATATTTTGACGCGGCAGGAACCGCAATAACCGCTGCGGCACTGGTATTCGACCTCGTGTCCGGTGCGCTCCAAGCCCTCCAATAAGGTTTCGCCCTCTTGAAGCTCGAAGGTTTTATCGTGTGTGCTGATAAGTGCCATTGTTATCTGTTTAAGCGGGAAAGGCCGTCTGCACGGTGTAACTGAAATCTTTGATTTCGTTTCTACACCTGTTCAGACGACCTCTGATGATGGAAATGCGGAAAAACTGCCGAGTTTGATTACAGTTCGAAATCGCCCAAATCGTCCGCGCTGACTTCCGAATCGATCTGACCGATTAAGTAAGAAGAAATTTCCACTTCCTGCGGTGCGACCTGTACGTTGTCGGACGACAGCCACGCGTTAATCCACGGAATCGGGTTTTGGGTAGCACCTTCGAATCCGGCGGGCAAACCGACCGCCTGCATACGCAAGTTGGTGATGTATTCGACGTATTGCGCCAGAATTTCCTTGTTCAGACCAATCATGGAACCGTCTTTAAACAGATAGGCCGCCCATTCTTTTTCCTGCTCCGCCGCTTTTTTGAAGAGTTTGAAACATTCGTCCTGCAATTCGACGGCGATTTCCGCCATTTCAGGGTCGTCTGAACCGGCGCGCATCAGGTTGAGCATATGCTGGGTGCTGGTCAGGTGCAGGGCTTCGTCGCGGGCAATCAGTTTGATGATTTTAGCGTTGCCTTCCATCAACTCGCGTTCGGCAAAGGCAAACGAGCAGGCGAATGAAACGTAAAAACGGATGGCTTCCAACACGTTGACGCACATCAGGCAGAGATAGAGTTTTTTCTTCAACTCACGTAAAGACACGGTAACGAGCTTGCCGCCGACATTGTGCGTCCCTTCGCCCAATAGGTTGTAATACTGGGTATATTCGATTAAATCATCGTAATAACAGGCGATATCTTCGGCGCGGGCGATGATGTATTCGTTCTGCACGATGTCGTCAAACACGACCGACGGATCGTTGACGATATTGCGAATAATGTGGGTATAGCTGCGCGAGTGGATGGTTTCGCTGAAGCTCCACGTTTCAATCCAAGTTTCCAACTCGGGAATCGACACCAAAGGCAGTAAGGCAACGTTCGGACTGCGGCCTTGAATGGAATCGAGCAAGGTTTGGTATTTCAGATTGCTGATAAAAATATGTTTTTCGTGTTCAGGCAGATTGGCGTAGTCGATACGGTCGCGCGACACGTCGATTTCTTCCGGCCGCCAGAAAAACGACAATTGTTTTTCAATCAGTTTTTCAAATACTTCGTATTTCTGCTGGTCATAACGGGCAACATTCACCGGCTGACCAAAAAACATAGGCTCTTTAAGCGCGTCGTTTTTGGTTTTGGAAAAGGTGCTGTATGACATGACTAGATGTTCGCAGGACATGGTGTTTCTCTTTTTAAAAAATAATATTTAGTTTTCAGAGTACCCTTTTGATATTCAAAACAAGACCATCTAAAAATTATTCACAAACCATTATTTAAATAACTTTCATTTTTTACTTTGCTCTTTTATTTCGGATATACATTTGTGAACGATTTTCTGACAACCTAGTTTCAAAAATATCAATTACACGCACTAAATCTCCCAACTTCGTATAACCATAATTTTTACTATCAAAAGATGATTGGTTATTGATAATCTTCCCAACATTACTTAATGATGCCCAACCGTCTTCATCACAACTATTGGCAATGGCTTCTCTTAATAAATTCATTAATGTGGTATCACATTTAAGTTCATTAGCAGTTCTCTTCCGAATTTCAGCTGGTTGAGCATTTGTCCCACTGCTTTTATCAAAACTTGCATCTAAAAATAAAAATTTGCTACATGCAGCAACCAACGATTTAGGTGTTTTATGTTCGCCAAAACCAATGACTTGTTTCCCTTCCATTTTTATTCTCATTGCTAACGGTGTGAAATCACAATCGGAAGAAACAATGCAAAAAACGTCTATTTTATCTTGAAATAATAAATCCATTACATCTATGGTCATCGCCATATCCGTTGCATTCTTACCCTTTGTATAATCAAACTGTTGAACAGGTGCTAGAGCATAATCCAATAAGACAGCTTCCCAACCTTTTAATTGTTCACTTTTCCAATTCCCATAAATTTTTCTTATCATTACTGAACCATAATTTGCAAGCTCATTAAGAATAAAATCAATTTTCCCAAAAGGTGCGTTATCCGCATCTATAAAAAGAGCGACAATAGATTGTTCAGGTATATTCTTCAATTTGTTTTCCCCCTATGTTATTTATTATTTCAGACGACCTCGTGAGGTCGTCTGAAATTCCCCTTATCAAATCTTACAAGCCCCACCAGCGCAGCCGTCATCCTGAATATCGGTCTGCGTATCGTCCGCGCCGTCGCGGGTGTTGTGGTAGTACAGGGTTTTGACGCCATATTTGTAGGCAGTCAGCAGGTCTTTGAGCATTTGTTTCATGGAAACTTTGTTGCCTTCGAATTTGCCCGGATCGTAGGCGGTATTGGCGGAAATCGCCTGATCGACGAATTTTTGCATCACGCCGACAAGTTTCAGATAGCCTTCGTTGCCCGGAAGCTGCCACAGGGTTTCGTAGGCGTCTTTCAGGGTTTCAAATTCCGGCACGACTTGTTTCAAAATACCGTCTTTCGATGCTTTAACCGTTACCAATCCGCGCGGCGGCTCGATGCCGTTGGTGGCGTTGGCGATTTGCGAGCTGGTTTCAGACGGCATGAGTGCGGTCAGGGTGGAGTTGCGCAGGCCGTATTTGACGATGTCGGCGCGCAGGCTTTCCCAGTCGCACAACAGCGGTTCGCTGCATACGGCATCCAAGTCTTTTTTGTAGGTGTCGATGGGCAGTTTGCCTTGCGAATAAACGGTTTGGTTGAACAGCGGGCATGCGCCGTATTCTTTGGCAAGGTTTACCGATGCTTTGAGCAGGTAATACTGCATGGCTTCAAAGGTGCGGTGGGTCAGTCCGAGCGCGGAATCGTCGCTGTAACGGACGCCGTTTTTCGCCAGATAGTAGGCGTAGTTGATGACGCCGATGCCGAGCGTGCGGCGGTTCATGGTCGCGGTGCGGGCGGCTTCGACCGGATAGTCTTGATAATCCAGCAAGGCATCGAGTGCGCGCACAGTCAAATCGGCAAGCCCTTCCAGCTCGTCCAAGCTGTTTAATGCGCCCAAGTTGAAGGCAGACAGGGTACACAGGGCAATTTCGCCGTTCGGGTCGTTGATGTTGTCCAGCGGTTTGGTCGGCAGGGCGATTTCCATGCACAGGTTGGACTGGTGTACGGGCGCGACGCGCGGGTCAAACGGGCTGTGCGTGTTGCAGTGGTCAACGTTTTGGATGTATATGCGTCCCGTTCCGGCACGTTCCTGCATCAGCGTGGAGAACAAATCGGTAGCCGACAAGGTGCGCTTACGGATGTTCGGGTCTTGCTCGTATTTCGTGTAGAGACGCTCGAATTCGTCTTGGTCGGCAAAGAACGCGTCGTACAGGCCGGGAACTTCGTTGGGCGAAAACAGCGTAATGTTGCCGCCTTTAATCAGGCGGGTGTACAGCAGGCGGTTGATCTGCACGCCGTAGTCCAGCTGGCGGATGCGGTTGTCTTCTACACCGCGGTTGTTTTTCAACACCAACAGGCTTTCAGCTTCGATGTGCCACAAGGGATAGAACAAGGTTGCCGCGCCGCCGCGCACGCCGCCTTGCGAACAGGATTTGACCGCCGCTTGGAACATTTTGAAAAACGGAATGCAGCCGGTATGTTGCGCTTCACCGCCGCGGATTTCGCTGCCCAAACCACGGATACGTCCGGCGTTGATGCCAATGCCCGCGCGTTGGGAAACGTATTTCACAATCGCGCTGGTGGTGGCATTGATGGAATCCAAGCTGTCGTCGCATTCAATCAATACGCAGCTTGAGAATTGGCGCGTAGGCGTGCGCACGCCGCTCATAATCGGGGTCGGCAGCGATACTTTGAATGTGGAAACGGCATCGTAAAAACGTTTGACGTAATCCAAACGGGTCTCTTTCGGATATTTGCTGAAGAGACACATCGCCACCAAAATGTATAAGAACTGCGGCGTTTCATAAATCTGGCGGGTAACGCGGTTCTGCACCAGATATTTGCCTTCGAGCTGCTTCACGGCGGCATACGAGAAGGTCATGTCGCGGCTGTGGTCGATATAGGCGTTCAGCTCGTCAAACTCTTCGCAGCTGTAATCTTCGATGATGTGGCGGTCGTATTTGCCCGCATCGGTAAGTTTTTTAACGTGGTCGAAGAGATGCGGCGGTTCGAACTCGCCGTAAGCGATTTTGCGCAGGTGGAAAATCGCCAGACGCGCGGCAAGATATTGATAGTCGGGCGTATCCTGCGAAATCAGGTCGGCAGCCGCCTTGATGATGGTTTCGTGGATGTCGTCGGTGCGGATGCCGTTGTAAAACTGGATGTGCGATTTGAGCTCGACTTGCGATACGGAAACGTTTTTCAAGCCTTCCGCCGCCCAAGTAACGACGCGGTGGATTTTGTCTAAGTCGAGATTTTCCAAACGTCCGTCGCGCTTGGTTACTTTCAAATCAGTCGGTGCATTCATCGTGAGCTTTCTCCATCCTGAAACACAAGATACAGTATGTATTAATATCGAGTGGCACAATATAGTGTATTTTTCGTCGCTTATCCAGTCTTGACAAGACTGCTGTTTTGAAATCGTGCTTTTCCCGATTTTCTTTCAGACGACCTCTTCCCCTATGATTCAAGCCTTACCGCGAAGATGTGTTTTTCAGCATCAAAACCCTCATACGGCTATGCGCTTATGAAATAAGGCAAATTCGGATTTGTGTTAAATTTTGAAAATATAATGGCATACAACATGATGAAATAAGCAATAAAGGTCGTCTGAAACCTTATTCCGGTTTTCAGACGACCTTTAAGATGCTCAAAATCTAGGTATTTAATCTTGCAATGCGGCGGCGATTTCGTTGCGCAGTTTGTTTAAAAACCTGCCGTGGCGCACCCATTGAGCGGCAGCTTCGTGGTCTTTCGCTGCAAAGGCCGTCCGCAAATCTTGATACAGCTTGTCTTGCTCGCGGCTGATTTCTTGGTCCAACGCGCGCAGGGCTTCGTTGTTTTGCGCCATTTGCGCATCCATCAGCGTTTCGCGCCATTCCATTTGCTGCATGAGAAATTCAGGAGCGAAAGAGGTATGCTCCGGCGCATCGGCGTCTATGCCCAACGTTTTCAACAGATACGCCGCGCGGTCAATGGGATTTCTCAAGGTACGGTAGGCATCGTTGATGGTGGAAGACATCATCACTGCCTGCTTTTGCTCGAAAGCGGAGGCTGAAGCGAATTTGTCAGGATGGAAACGGGCAGCCAAGGCGCGGTAGGTTTGCTCCAAGTTTTCGGCGTCGATATCGAAAGCGGGTTCAAGCTGGAAGAGTGTGAAATATTGAGACATGGTGGGATAATTAATGTGAAATTTTCGGCAGAAACCTGATTTTGCCTTATAATCCGCTGATTCTTAACCAAAAGGACTGAATATGAGCAGTAAAGTGCAACACAATAAAGGCAAAATACGCGACAATGCCTTAAAAGCCTTAGTGAAATCCGATTTGTTCCGACACAAGGTGGAACGGAAAAGAAAAGGCAAAGGCAGCTACAACAGACAGGAAGCGAAAAAATGGCGGGACGGTTTTGATACTGTCCCGCCGTTTTTATGTCTTAAACGTGGAAGCTCTCGCCGCAGCCGCAAGAGTCTTTGACATTCGGGTTTTCAAATTTGAAACCTTCCTGCAAGCCTTCTTTGGTGTAATCGACTTGCGTGCCGTCCAGATAAACCAAGCTTTTCGGGTCGATATAAACGCGCGCGCCGTGTTCTTCGAAAACCAAGTCGTCCTCGTTCGCTTCATCGACAAATTCAAGGTTGTATGCCATGCCCGAGCAGCCGCTGGTTTTCACACCCAAGCGCACGCCCAAGCCTTTGCCGCGCTTGGTCAGGTAGCTGTTGATGTATTTGGCTGCGTTTTCTGTGATGGTAATCATGCTTTTTTTCCTTATTCGCAATCATTGTTTTACCTACTTTCATTTTCAGACGACTTCTTGCCTTTCAGGTCGTCTGAAAACGCTGTTTTGCCCACGCTATCGCGGCAGAAACGGCGGCTTTTGCCTGCGGACTGTTTTTCCAACAGGTCGAGCCGGTCAATTTTGCGCCCTGTTCCAAAACATCGTCCAAATCCGCCGCCGCCAGCGTGGCAACATCATCCAAACCCATTTGCTGCAAACGCTGCAATACGGTTTTGCCTATGCCTTTGACAGCAAGCAGGGATTGGGCTTCTTCATCGGTAAAAGGCATTTCGTCTCCTTCGATTTTGCAGGCGTATCGACAAATATAAGCCTACGGCTTATCGCCCTCTCCCTAACCCTCTCCCGTGGGGAGAGGGGACAGATTGGCAGGCAGCCCCAAATTTGGCGGCAACTTCAAAAGGATTAAGTTTCTGTGTCCTTACCCTCTTCTTCACGAGAGAAGGCATGCCGCCTCTTTTGATTTTGCAGGGATATCGACTAAATATAAGCCTGTGGCTTATCGCCCTCTCCCTAACCCTCTCCCGCTGGGAGAGGGGATAGATTGGCAGGTAGTCCCAAATTTGGCGGCAACTTTAAAAGGATTAGGTTTCTGTGTCCTCAATTCACCCTGTCTGTTTAAGAGAGGAACAAACCGTTATGTTTGCTTTTCCTGAAAACTTTAAGACTTTCAGAAATCCTGTGAATGTCTACCGACAAAGCACCCACTAATCGGATTATTTGTTTTCCTGACGTTTGCGGTAGTCGGCAACAGCCGCTTTTACCGCATCTTCAGCCAAGATGGAGCAGTGGATTTTTACCGGCGGCAGTTCCAGTTCTTCGGCGATTTCGCTGTTTTTGATTGCCAGCGCGTCATCCAGGCTTTTACCTTTTACCCACTCGGTAATCAGGCTGGACGAAGCGATGGCGGAGCCGCAGCCGTAAGTTTTGAATTTAGCGTCTTCGATGATGCCTTCGTCGTTGACTTTGATTTGCAGGCGCATAACGTCGCCGCAGGCGGGCGCGCCGACCATGCCGGTGCCGACAGACTCGTCGTTTTTATCGAAAGTACCGACATTGCGGGGGTTTTCATAGTGATCGATTACTTTATCGCTGTATGCCATGATGTGGTTTCCTTAAAATATCGTGGTTTGTTGATGTTTTAGTCGTCTGAAAAAGACGATTGTTCTAAATTTTCTAAAATTAGGCGTGCCAATAAGCTGCTATCGGCATGGTATGCCTGAATACAGGCTTGAATCATTTGTTCGGCAGAGATATTTTGCCAATGTATCTGCAAACCGTTTTTCATTGCCAATTGCGTCATAAACAGGCGCAATGTTCTGCCGTTTCCTTCACGAAAAGGATGTAGGACGTTCAACTCGCCCAAATAATAGGCTACACGCTCGGCGAATTTATCTTTATCCAACCCCTGCAAATAGTTTTCGTTTCGCAGCTTCTCTAAAAGTTTACGGCTTTCGTTTTCGATAAAAGCAAAATTGGCAAATCGGGTATTACCTTTGGAAATATCAATCCGCCGGATTTCGCCTGCCCAATCATAAATATCGCCAAACAGTTCGCGATGAATAGTCTGTAAATGGGCCAAATCGAAATTGTCCGTAATGGGTTGCAAAAGCAGATATTGGGCGCGAACAGCGGAAAATTCTTTTTCGGCGGTTTTCAGCAATTCACTATCTTGGATGGAGAGCTTGTTTTTAAATACGCCTCCATTCATATAAATAGTGTCTTCTCCGCCGTATTTGCTCATTTTTCCGCCATTCTTTGTTTGATGCCGTCCAAAGCCTCATCCAAACTGATTTTGCCTTCCACCAAACGCTGCATATCATGTATGGTCTCTAGACTGATGTTCAACTGCTCCATCCGCCACGAACCAATAATGGAATGCGTCGTTTGCGGCAAATGATGCTGTTCCTGAATTTGTAGGGACATGGGATTCCTTATTTTGCTTCCGAACAATATTTCAGACGACCCCTGCCGCCTTAGATTTTGCACGCGCCGCCTTCGCAGCCGTCGTCGTTTTCCGAATCGACACCGCCTTCCACGGTAACGCCGTCAAAATCTTCAAGCAGGTTGTCGAGATTATCGAGGTCGAGTTCTTGTTCGTTCATGGGTTGTATCCTTGATTTTAATGTGGTGGCTTTTAGGTCGTCTGAAAAGGTCTTTGGGGATTTTCAGACGACCTTTTTTATTTATAGGTAGGTTGCTGAAAACGGATGCTTTAGCTCAAATCAAATACCTGTATCGTCAAAACCGCTTCGGGCGGCAATGTACGCAGCAATTCAGGACGATGCAGTTTCAAAGGACGATAGCCGTACGACTTCATCAACACGGTTTCGCCCTTGTCGTCTTCCATAAAAACAGGCGTGAAGTTTCCATGCGGCGCATTGCCCTGCGGCGAGATTTTACCGCCTAGCAGCCACGGGGCGACGTGCCGCACCTGCGTTTGGTAAACATCTGGATAGCCGCCTTTGTTCTCGGTCTGCGTGGCTCGCCCTTCTTTGCAAAGTTCATCCAGCCAGTCCGCACCGGAAACGCCGCACTCCCACGAGGCGATGAGATGTGGCTCTTGCCTGTCTGCATCGCTGAAAACGCTTATCCACCAACCCAGCATAATTTGTTCCTTTCGTGATGGTTTTTTGAGTGCAAGCTGCTTTTAATGCGCCGCCCATTCAATCGAATTCAAATCAATCCCGTCTTTGAACATTTCCCACAGCGGCGACAGTTCGCGCAGTTTGCCGATTTTGGATTTGATCAGTTCAGCGGCGAATTTCACTTCTTCTTCGGTAGTCATGCGGCCGAAGGTGATGCGCAGGGATGAGTGCGCCAGTTCGTCGTTGCGGCCGAGCGCGCGCAGGACGTAGCTGGGTTCGAGCGAGGCGGAGGTACAGGCGGAGCCGCTGGATACGGCGAGTTCTTTGACCGCCATAATCAGGCTTTCGCCTTCGACGAAGTTGAAGCTGACGTTCAGGTTGTTCGGGGCGCGGTGTTCGAGGTCGCCGTTGATATAGACTTCTTCGATGCCTTCGATGCCTTTGAGGAAGATGTCGCGCAGTTTGCGGTAGTGCGCCATGTCTTGCTCGAGTTCTTCTTTGGCGATGCGGAAGGCTTCGCCCATGCCGACGATTTGGTGGGTCGGCAAGGTGCCGCTGCGGAAGCCGCGTTCGTGGCCGCCGCCGTGCATTTGGGCTTCAAGGCGGACGCGGGGTTTGCGGCGGACGTACAGTGCGCCGATGCCTTTGGGGCCGTACACTTTGTGGCCGGACATGGACAGCAGGTCGATTTTGGCGGCTTCCACGTCAACAGGCACTTTGCCGCAAGCTTGGGCGGCATCGACGTGGAAGATGATTTTTCGTTCGCGGCAGATTTCGCCGATGGCGGGAATGTCTTGCACTACGCCGATTTCGTTGTTCACCCACATCACGGAAATCAGGATGGTGTCGTCGCGGATGGCGGCTTTGAGTTCTTCCAAATCGATCAAACCGTTTTCTTGTACGCCGAGGTAGGTGACTTCAAAACCTTGGCGTTCGAGTTCGCGCATGGTGTCGAGCACGGCTTTGTGTTCGGTTTTGACGGTGATGAGGTGTTTGCCTTTGGTTTTGTAGAAGTTTGCCGCGCCTTTGATGGCGAGGTTGTCGGACTCGGTCGCGCCGCTGGTGAAGATGATTTCTTTGGGGTCGGCATTAATCAGTGCGGCGATGTCGGCGCGGGCTTTTTCAACGGCCTCTTCTGCTTCCCAGCCGAATGCGTGGCTGTTGGAGGCGGGGTTGCCGAAGGTTTCGGTCAGATAGGGAATCATTTTTTCGGCAACGCGTTTGTCAACGGGGGTGGTGGCGGCGTAGTCGAGATAAACGGGGGTTTTGACGGTCATGGTTTGCTCTTTCTTTTTCTGTAATGTACTTAATGGATATGTGTAAATTGGATGACGTGGCTGCCGTCATCGCTGTTTTTCTGTTCGATGATGCTTTGCAGGGTAACGCTGCTGAGGTAATCGTTGATGGTTTTGTTCAGGTTTTCCCAAAGGTCGTGCGTCAGACAGGGCGCGCCGTGGTGGCAGTTGGCTTTGCTGCTGCATTGGGTGGCGTCCAGCTTGTCTTCGGCGGCGGAAATGATTTGGGCGATATTGATTTGTGCGGGAGGGGCGGCGAGGATGTAGCCGCCGCCGGGGCCGCGCAGGCTTTCGACCAGCCCGGCGCGCCGCAGTTTGCTGAATAGTTGTTCGAGATAGGAAAGCGAAATACTTTGGCGTTCGCTGATGGCGCTGAGTTTGACAGCGCCGGTTTGCGCGTTCATCGCCAAATCAATCATGGCGGTAACGGCAAAACGCCCTTTTGTGGTCAGTCTCATGGTAGGTGCCTGTGTCGGCTTTTTTATAGTGGTGCGATTGTCTAATATCTGAGTGATTCAGTCAAGTATATTCGGGCGTCTTCCGATTGTTTGTTTAAATGGCTGGGCGAATGGATTTTTATCTGCCTAAAGATTTCTCTTTTTTTATCTGAAACTTGAATCCGAGGTCGTCTGAAAAGTGCTATTACCCTGCTTTTGGCGGGGTTAAAACCATTTGCTTTATAATTGCGATTGATATAGATTATCTAATTCATACTAAATCATTATGGTATTGCAAAAGGTCGTCTGAAACCGCCCTGCCCGTTTCAGACGACCCAAGCCATAAGCAACCCCTTAACAGAGGCAATCAACAATGAAACGCGATTTGAGCAAAATGACCTGTATCGAAGACCTGCGCCTTGTCGCCAAGCGCAAGATGCCGCGCATGTTTTACGATTACATCGATTCAGGTTCTTGGACGGAAACCACCTACCGCGAAAACACTTCGGATTTCAAAGACATCCGCTTCCGCCAAAAAGTGTTGGTCAATATGGAAGGCAGAAGCTTGGAAACCAAAATGATCGGTCAGGACGTGAAAATGCCGGTGGCGATTGCGCCGACTGGCTTTACCGGCATGGCACACGCCGACGGCGAAATCTTGGCGGCGCGGGCGGCGGAGAAGTTCGGCATTCCTTTTACGCTGTCCACCATGTCCATCTGCTCGATTGAAGATGTTGCCGAGAACACCAGCGCGCCGTTTTGGTTTCAGCTTTATGTAATGCGCGACCGCGAGTTTATGGAAAACCTGATTAAGCGCGCGAAAGATGCCAAATGTTCGGCGTTGGTGTTAACCGCCGATTTGCAGGTTTTGGGCCAACGCCACAAAGACATCAAAAACGGCCTGTCCGCACCGCCGAAACCGACCATCGCCAATTTAATCAATCTGGCGACCAAACCCGAATGGTGCATGAAAATGTTGAACACGGAACGCCGCACGTTCCGCAACATCGTCGGACACGCCAAAAACGTCGGCGATTTGTCTTCGCTGTCTTCTTGGACGTCCGAACAATTCGACCCGCGCCTGAGCTGGGACGACGTCGCACGCATTAAAGATTTGTGGGGCGGCAAGCTGATTATCAAAGGCATTATGGAACCTGAAGATGCGGAAAAAGCAGCGAAAAGCGGCGCGGACGCATTGGTCGTTTCCAACCACGGCGGCCGCCAGCTCGACGACACCATATCCGCCATCAAAGCCTTGCCCGACATCGTCAGCGCAGTCGGCAGCGACATCGAAGTCTGGATGGACAGCGGCATCCGCAGCGGTCAGGACGTCCTCAAAGCATGGGCTTTGGGCGCAAAAGGCACGATGATAGGCCGCGCGTTCCTCTACGGCTTGGGCGCATACGGCGAAGAAGGCGTTACCCGCGCACTGGAAATCCTGTATAAGGAAATGGACGTATCCATGGCATTTACCGGCCATCGCAATATTCAGGACGTTGACTCAAGCATCCTGCAAAGCACACGCTGGTCTCATGATAAATTCTGATGGCTTTGAAACACCAAACCGGCGGTTAAACAGATTAACCGCCGGTTTGGTGTTTTGAGCTTGCAGAAGATAAGGTTTTCAGACGACCTTAATCAGGTTTTTACCAAACGGACCGGTCGTCTGAAAGTGCTTACGCAATGCGTTGGCGCATTTGCTCGAAAAGACATACAGTTGCCGCCATGGCGACGTTTAACGACTCGGTCTGTCCCAACATCGGGATTCTGACGCTACCGTCGACTTTTTCCAAAATTTCCCGACTCACGCCGCTGCCTTCATTGCCGAAAACCCAAGCGCAAGGGGCGTTTAAATCCAGTTGGTACAAGTCGGAAGGGTTGCACCCGTCCAAAGCGGTTGCCCATATTTTGTCCTGATAAGCATCCAGCCATTGCGGTAGAAAAACGCGGCTGTATATATCCAGCAGAAAATGCGCCCCCATACCCGCGCGCAATACTTTGGGCGACCAAATATCGACGCAGTCATTACCCAACACAATCTGCCTAATGCCCGAAGCTGCCGCGCTGCGTAAAACCGTACCGACATTGCCCGGGTCTTGCAGCCTATCCAACACCACGCAGTCGCCGCTTAAAGGCAAATCCTCTTGCGGCGGAATCTCTATCCAAGTCATTACATCGTCGGCATCGTTCAGACTAGTGATTTTAGACAAGGCTTCGTTTCCGACCCAAGTAATACAATCTTCGTCCAAGCTGCTGATTAAATTTCGGATTTCAGGATGCGTGTTTTTACTTTCGGGCAAATACACTTGTTTGGGCGTATATCCCGCCTCTAAATAGACTTGCAAAAGATGCACGCCTTCCAACACGGTTTGCCCGTATTCACGGCGTGCTTTAGATTGTGTCAGCAGCTTGGACAAATGCTTGAGCTGCTCGTTTTGCGCGGAGGTAATCAATTTCATGTACCGCATTATATAGCGGATTCAAATAAAAAGGATACAGCGCAATACCGTCCGACTTTTTTCAACCCGCTTTTTCAGACGACCTCAAGATGCATCCGGTCAAAAACAAAATCCCTGCCCGAATAGCTCGGGAAGGGATTTCTCTACTTGATGGAAATCTGTATCTCTATGCAGCTTAATGAACGACAGAATCCTGTTGAACCTGCGTTTCGGTTCGAACCGTAATCTGACTAACACCTTTGTCATTCTTTACAGACTCAGGTACTACCACGGCATCTGAAGCATTTTTTACTGCCGGATTAGCAGCTACGGGCACGATATGTTCCTGCTGGTTTTTGGTATCAGCAACTTTTTCCGCAACTATATCTGCCAACCCACCCTGCACTTGAGGGGCGAATTGCCATACAGACACAGCAACTGCAGCAACGCTGGCAGCAACGGCAAAAGATTTAAAGAAGGAATTGTTTGCAGTTTGAACACCCTTAGCAGACATTGCTGCCGCAACTTCAGCCTTATAGCGTCGCTTATGCTCTTCACTGATTTCCGCAAGCGTAGCGGTAAATGCTGCGCTTTGCATGAAATCCGCATCACGTCCCATTCCCTCTTTATAGCGCATACAGTCACCAATCAGATGATACTCGTACCACGCTTCGGCAGCGGCATCGTCGGACAACAGACGGTCAAGCATCTCTTCAGATACATCGTCGTTATCCATCAACATGGAGATATATTCGTGTGTTGTGTTCATAGTTATTACCATTTTTATTACCACCTTTGATTTTCAGAAGTTTCCAGCAACGGCCTCAAATCTTTTGCTATCACTTCCCGTGCCCTGAAAATACGGGATCTAACCGTCCCTATCGGGCAATCCATAATCGTGGCGATTTCCTCGTAAGACAAACCGTCCATTTCCCGCAAGGTAATGGCTTTGCGTAAGTCCTCGGGCAAATGCGAAATTGTTGATTCGACTGTTTGCAGGATTTCCCGATTGATCATCTCAGCTTCCGGCGTATGGTAATCCGCAATCTGATCCGACAAATCCAGAATATCCCCATCTTCATTGGCAGCCTCTGCACTGACGAACGGCTGCTTTCCTGATGTTACTAAGAAATTTTTGGCAGTATTGATAGCAATCCGGTACAGCCAGGTATAAAACGCGCTCTCGCTACGAAAATTCGGCAAGGCACGGTAAGCCCTGATCATTGCCTCTTGCGCCACATCGTTGACTTCGTGTTCGTCTTTGACAAAACGGGAAATCAATCTGATGAGCCGACGCTGATATTTGGACATCAGCATCTCGAATGCTTTTTGTTCGCCTTTCTGCGCGCGCTCTACCAAGACCTGATCAATCTGGCGATCATTCATATTTTACCTTTTTATAATAACTGCATTATAAGCTATAAAGTAGTAAAGCGTGCTGTGCCAGTTAAAGACAGCTATTGCCGCATTTAGTTCCATTTATATCTCAAAAATTTTCCATAAACCGGTAAAAAACCGTCAATCCCTTGAAAATCGTGGCTTACTGTAAGGTTAACAATAGCAATGCAGTTTCCGTCAGTATTTGTGATAATCGGCCAGCATTTTCTGACGAACGGTACGATATGGTTTTCTTGCAACACTTTCTTAACATTTTTGAACAAAAACCCTACATTCATCATATCATCACTACCCGCCGTCCGAATGATTCCTTCTTCTTCCAAGACCGATTCCGGCAATCCGTTGCGGTGCGGCACCAGAAAAAAGCCGTTTTCTTGGAGAATATCTTTCAGACGGCCTCTGACTTCTTTTCCCTTTATCCAATCCACGTCTGCGAACTGGTTTTGTTTCAATATGAATAAAAAATCCCGGTATAAACATACCGATGTTTCGCCGAACTGCCATTGTGCAGTTTCTGCTTCCAACAGTATCCGCGCGAAATCCACCAGCTTTCTCGGAGAACTTTCCACAATCCCATTCTCTTTAAAAAACCGCCAAAGAATCCGGCTGCGGCGCGCTTCGCTGAATGTCTGCCAGCGGCTGACTTGGAAGCGTCCGCTTTGGCAAACCGTCTGATAATCCGCTTCGACAACTTCGTCCAAAATCGCCAAATCGGTTTGCAAAGAATGAATGTTGGCACAAACATGACGGTCGAAATTCGGAATGCGCTCCCGCCAAACCGGCAACGCCTCGTAACGCATCCAATTCCTTAAAAAAGCTGTATCGGCGTTACTTTCATCTTCGATGTTCGGCAGGTTGCAGGCAGCGGCGTAGTTTTCCAATTCTTTTCGGGAAAACGTCAGCAGCGGCCGCCAAATTTGCGTTCCCTCATCCAGCTTGCGCCATTGCGGCATGGAGGCAAGTGCTTTGATACCGCCGCCGCGAACCGCCGCGAGCATGAATGTTTCAATTTGGTCATCCTGATGGTGCGCCAGCGCGATGATGCCGGAGGGGTCGTCTGAAAACGCCTGATAACGCGCTTTCCGTGCGGCGGCTTCGATTCCCAAGCCGTCTTTTTTGACTTCAACTTTTACACTTCTAAACGGCACATTCCATTCTTGGCATAAGCGTGTGCAAAACCCCAGCCAGTCATCCGCATTGCGGCTCAATCCGTGATGAACGTGCAAAGCGTGTACATTCAAACCAAGCTCTTCCCGCAAACACGCGAGCATATGCAGCAACACCACCGAATCCAAACCGCCGCTTAATCCGACCGTTACCGTACAACCATCAGGAAGCGAACGCGCCGAAAGCCGCAAGGTATCCAACAAACTGCGGCATTGAGGCGGAAGGTTTTCAGACGACGTCGGGTTCATATGGCGTAATCTATGTTTTGTCGGCAAGGCAAGTTCTGAGAAATGAAAAAGCAGGCAGGGGAGCTTCTGCCTGCTTTTCTACACATTAATTGTTTACTTATCCGTAAACTTGCCGTAAGCCATAATCCGGTCGAAACGGCGCGACAGCAAGTCCGCCATCGGCATATTTTGCGCCTCGTGCAACTCGGTTTCCAACACCGTTTTGACGTTTTTCATGGTCGTTTCAAAATCGCGGTGTGCGCCGCCCAAAGGCTCGCTGATCACGCTATCGATCAAATCCAATTCTTGCAGGCGTTTGGCGGTAATGCCTAAGGCTTGTGCGGCATCTGCCGCTTTTTCGGCGGTTTTCCACAGAATGGACGCGCAGCCTTCCGGAGAAATAACCGAGTAAGTCGAATATTGCAGCATGTTGACGTAATCGCCGACCGCAATCGCCAGCGCGCCGCCGGAGCCGCCCTCGCCGATGATGGTACACAAAACCGGTACACGCAGGCGGGTCAGTTCGTACAGGTTGCGTCCGATGGCTTCAGACTGACCGCGCTCTTCTGCGCCGATGCCCGGATACGCGCCCGGCGTATCGACAAAAGTCATCACGGGAATATTGAATTTCTCGGCGGTCTGCATCAGACGCAGTGCTTTACGGTAGCCTTCAGGGCGCGGCATACCGAAATTACGGCGGATTTTTTCTTTGGTATCTCGACCTTTTTGATGGCCGATAACCATCACACTTTGTCCGTTGAAGCGCGCCAAACCGCCGACGATGGCATGGTCGTCTGAATAATGGCGGTCGCCGTGCAACTCTTCAAAATCGGTGAAAATGGCTTGGATGTAATCTAAGGTGTAAGGACGTTGGGGATGGCGTGAAACCTGCGAAATCTGAGCGGGCGTCAGCTTGTTGAAAATCGATTTGGTCAAGTCGTTGCTTTTCTTCTGCAATCTGGAGATTTCATCGGAAATATCGACGGCGGATTCGCCCTGCACAAAGCGCAACTCTTCGATTTTATTGGTTAATTCGGCGATGGGTTGTTCAAAATCCAAAAAAACTGGTTTCATAGGGTGAAGCTCTCGGTAGGGACGCTGCCGCTATCATACGCCAATCAG
This sequence comes from Neisseria sp. HMSC067H09, assembly GCF_001814135.1. Classification (NCBI taxonomy): domain Bacteria; kingdom Pseudomonadati; phylum Pseudomonadota; class Betaproteobacteria; order Neisseriales; family Neisseriaceae; genus Neisseria; species Neisseria sp. HMSC067H09. The sequence goes on from NZ_KV814852.1 coordinate 17,488, forward strand.
GCATATTTGGCAGCATTTCTCATTGAGGATATGCCGTGCAAAACGGCAGATAATCGGGCGGATGCCTTTTCAGACGACCTTTTGCGGATGATATAGTATATCTGCACTAAACAAATGAAGTGCCGTATCTTATGATAAACTTCCATTCAGTTCAATCATTTCAAACAGGCTATGAAAAACGAACACGACAATACGGCGATGCGGCTCGACAAATGGCTTTGGGCCGCGCGCTTTTTCAAAACCCGCGCGCTGGCTCAAAAACATATCGAATTGGGCAGGGTTCAGGTCAACGGCGCCAAAGTCAAAAACAGCAAAAATATCAGCGCAGGCGACATCATTGACCTGACGCTCAATTCACTGCCTTACAAAATCAAAGTATTGGCACTCAACCACCAGCGCCGCCCCGCCCCCGAAGCGCGTCAGCTTTACGAAGAAGACATGAAAACCGCCGCCGAACGCGAAGCGCAAAAACAGCTCGACCAAGCAAGCCGCATCAGCGCGGCGTATCCCGACGGCAGACCGACCAAACGCGACCGCCGTCAACTCGACCGCATGAAGCGCGACAGTTGGTAGGATTCGGAGTTTGTCTTGGTGGAATCGTACTTTTCAGACGACCTTTATCAGGAAACAGGTACAGGTCGTCTGAAATCTTATCCGAACTAAAACAGGCAGGTTTTCCCTGCCTGTTTTTTCGTTTCTACAAAACCTTTATCCAAACGGCTTAGAATTTGTATTCCACCTGACCGCGCAAGACGTTGACGTCTTGTCTGCTTGAACCGGCAGTCGGGGTAACTTGTTTGCCCGCCAAGTAAAAGCCTGACACTTTCCAGTTTTTCCAAGGAACGTAGGTCGCGCCGACTTGTACGCCTTGTACGTTTTTACTGTAGTCTTGTACGGAAGATACGCCCGAAAGCGCACCGACGCGGCGGTAATTCAGGAAGACGTCGTAGGAATTGCGGACTTTCCAGTCGGCGAGTTTGTAGCGGACTTCGGTGAACACGCCGTCGTTTTTGATTTTTTGCCCTGCGTCGTTATAGGCTTTGATGTTGGACTTGCTGACTGCCGCCATCCAACGCCAATCGTCGTTGAATTTGACATCTGCGCCGATTTCGCCGAAGACGGCGTTTTTCTTCGCACCGCGCACATCTATGTCTTTCATGTAGCTGACGGTTGCGCCGACGTTGATGTTTTCGTTAATCGGCAAGCTGCTTTGAATGGCGGCGAAGTGTTTGCGGCGGCCGCCTATGCCCCATACGTTGTCGTTGAGGCTGCCGGTACGGCGGCCTGCATAGATTTTGGTGGGCAGGGTTTTGTTGTCAAAGAAGATTTCGCCGCCGGTTACTTCGGTATCCCAAACGCGTCCGTAGGAGGAGAATGCGCCGAATTTACCGACGCGGGCTTTGACACCTTCGGTAATCGAGCCTTCGGCATAGAGTTTGTTCACGGGAACATCGTGGTCGCCGTTGAATTTGCCGGTTTTCAAGTCGATGTTGGGTTCGATTTGGGTTACCAGTTTCCAGTCTTTATAAAGTTTGGCGCGCAACCAGAATTCGGCGTTGAAATTGGTATTGGAGGCGTCGGGCGTGGGATTGGTGCTGCTGTTGTTGGCATTGATGTCTTTGGTGTCGGCGCGGACGCGGAATGTACCGTTTACGGTCAGCAAATCGTTGAAAATGCTGATTTTGTCTTCGTCTTTGCGGATGACGCTGCCCGAATTGACGTAATCGCTCGTCGTTGCCAATGCGGCGGCATCGCGCTCTACGCTAGCGGTTTCTGCAAATGCGGTGGGTAATGCCGCCAAGGCAGCGCACACAACGGCAAAGTTTTTTTGGATGTTCATGCCAATCTCCGATTGAAGGGTAAAAGGTATTTTTAACAAAAATTCCTAATCAATATTTGTTAGAAATTTACTAATTTTTGTAATCGAACGGCTGTAATCCTATGAAAGACGGCACAAACCGTCAAGAAGATTTAGAGTATTATGCTTATTTCCAAACTGATTTTGACGCACATCAATAGAGAAAGGTCGTCTGAAAACTCTCGGCAGCATCCGTTTCGTTTTCAGACGACCTTTAGGGTTTGATTCAAGCTTTCGGTACGAACATCGCGTCCAAGATGTCGCCCAATGCCGTGCGGCGGGTTTTGCGGGTCTCCACCGCCAGCCGCCATTGTTCTTCATTTCCCCAAAAGACGAAGCGTTCCCGTGCGCGGGTGATGGCAGTGTAGAGCAGCGCATTGTTCAAGCCCGACAGCGTGTCATCCCCGCCCTGCTCTATTTTCCCCGACGGCGGCAACAGCCAGACTTCCCGATATTCCGAACCCTGGCTTTTATGCACAGTCATGGCGAACGCGGAATCAAACTGCGGCAGGCGGCTGATGGCGATTTTTTTGAAACCGTCCGCATTCGGAAAATACGCCGCCAAGCCGTTCGCCGATTCCGCGTCGGGCATAATCAGCCCGATGTCGCCGTTGAACACTTCCAGCGTATAGTCGTTGCGCGCAATCATGATGATTTGTCCCGCAAACCACGGCGTATCCGCGCCCGCCCGATGTTTGCGTTGCAGATAACGGCAATACTCTTCGTTGAACGCATCCGCGTCCTGCCGCCATGCCGCCAAAACGACCACATCCGCCGCGTGTCCGAACGCCAGCGCCACATCGTTTTTATCGACTGCCTGCCAGTATTTTTCGTGTTTGCGGTAAAGCAGTTCCGCCTGCTGTTTCAGACGACCCTCACGGATTTCCAACTCGTCGGGGAACAAGGCAAACTGCGCCCAACCTTCCCCGCTCTTGCCCGATACGACCGCCCTCGCCAAGCAACCGATGCCGCTGTCTGCGCCGAAACGGTGGCTGACCTTCAGTTGCGCGACGTTTTGCGACAAAACCGGCGGATTTTCCTCCACGGGGAAACCGTGTTCCGGCAGATAAATACTCAGTTGCTCCGCCGTCTCCTTATCCAAAACCGTCCGTCTCGACAACGCCGCCAATACCGCGCCGACGCCGACCGAAGGCAGTTGGAACTCGTCGCCCAAAAAAATCACGCGGCAGCCCGACGGAATCGCACGCAGCAAGTGAAGCAGCAGGGAAACATCCAACATCGAAGCCTCATCCACTACCAATACATCCAAAGGCAGCGGGCGGTTGCCGTCAAACGCAGGCAGCATTTGCGGCGGGCGCAGTTTCAAAAGGCGGTGGACCGTCTGCCCTTCCAGCACGGACAAATGATTGCGTACCGCGTCGGGCATCTCGAAACCGTCCACCGCCCGATGCAGCGCGCGCGCCATATGCGCCGCCGCCTTGCCCGTCGGCGCGGCAAGCGCAATATGCGGCAGGCGCGTGGCAGAGTTGGTGCAAATCAGCCCCAAAAGTTTCGCCACCGTCGTCGTCTTGCCCGTACCCGGCCCGCCCGTAATCAGCATAAACGCTTGAAGCAGGGCAAGCCCCGCCGCATCCCGCTGCCCTGCGCTTCCTTTGTCGGCAAACCAGCCGGACAAGTTTTGCGACGCGCTCATCCAATCCACAGGCTCGACTTCCGCTTCTGCCAAACGCTTGATTTCAGCCGCCAAATCATGCTCGAGCTGCCACATCCGCCCCAAAAACAACTTTCTGCCCTGCAACACCAACGGCGACGCGCCCTGCCCGACCGTCGGCGCCAATCCCGCCAATTCCTCCGCCTCGCCCTCATCCAGCCAAACAAACGAATGCCCGTTCTGAAAAGCCGCAAACAGCCGCAACACATACGGCGTCAGCACCGCAGCATGCTCCGGTACGCAACGCTCCAGCAAATACCCGGCCGCTTGAGCGGCGGCAAGGTTCAAATCATCGGCAGTATTCTCAGCCATCATTGTTTCCCGTATTGAAAAAAGGTCGTCTGAAAACGGACATCCAGTTTTCAGACGACCTGTATTATATAGTGAAATCAACTGGCAACCTTGACAAGGTAACAGTTGCCCAAAATAATAGATAGCAAATGGATGGTTTGTCAGAGATTGAAAAAAACAGACGAGACATATTGAAAAGTCTCAATGCCTTAGCCAGTTTTATGAAATTCTGCCTAATACCCTGCTCTTCAGTTACCCAAAATCAGTATTTAGATACAGAAATCGCCTCGATAAGTCCCGTTTTACGGTAACGCCGAGTCTGATTCGGCACTTCACCCTTACCTGAATAAATCCCTGTTCCACTTTCCACTTCAAACGAAAAATGTTTAGGTTGATGGACAAATATTGCGTATTCACGCGCTTCGATTTCTGATAGGTGGATTTCTTTGACTTTACCCAGCTTGGCTTCTGCATCTTTGATCTTCATACCCGGGTGTACACCCGATGCTGTGCGACAGGCGGAAGAGCCGGTCTCCAAAAAATCAATTTTTTTATGCAGTTTTATAGGTGTATCAGGATCGTCTTGTCCATCTTGAGAAGCGAAAACCAAGACGTCTTTAGACAACGTGATGGCAACATACGCCATACCATCGCCATCGCTTGTTCTCTCTATTTTCGCCTTTGGGAAGTTCTGTTTTACCTGCTTTAAATTCTGCCCCAATTTAATCCCTCCGATACCGTCTTTTTGAATCAGACATTCGGCAGCGGCCGGCATGGAAAGACCCAAAATCAATGCGCTCATGATCCCGATTTTATGCAACATGGTGTTTTCCTTTTCCAAAGGTAAGATATTAACATATCAGCATAGTAGGAATTATCGTTTCAGACGACCCATTTTCTCTATTTTGCCAATCTTACGTCCATTCTCCAACAAATGCCGTCTCCTCCCTTCTCCGCTGCATTTGCGGATATAATCGCCCTTCCCTGTTTTCGGACGACCCCTGCCATGCTCAGCTACCGCCACGCCTTCCATGCCGGCAACCACGCCGATATGCTCAAACATTTCACCCTCTTCCTTACGCTGGAATATTTCAATCTCAAAGACAAACCGTATTGGTATATCGACACCCACAGCGGCGCGGGTTTGTATGATTTGCGCGGAGAGCAGGCGCAGAAGGTCGGCGAATACCGGCAGGGGATTGCACGGCTGCTTCAAGCAGATGCGCTGCCTTCGGATTTGTCCGACTTTACCGGTCGTCTGAAAGAAATCCTGCCCGATGAAAACCTCTACTGCGGCTCGCCCTGGCTTGCCCGCTTTCTCACCCGCGACTGCGACAAACTTCGCCTGTTCGAGCTTCATCCTGCCGATTTTGCGCATTTGCAACACAACATGAAAGAAGCCCGCCTGGGCAAACGCGGGCAAATCGCGCAAGCCGACGGCTATCGCGGACTGATTTCGCTGCTTCCCCCTCCGCCGCGCCGCGCCGTGGTACTGATCGACCCGCCCTATGAGGAAAAACAGGATTACCGCCGCGTCGTCCAAACCCTGCAAGACGCGCTCAAACGTTTCGAGTCGGGCTGTTATCTGGTTTGGTATCCCTGCTTGAACCGCGAAGAGAGCCGTAAGATGCCGGAACAGTTGAAAAAACTCATGCCCGAAAATTACCTTCAAGCCGAGCTTTATGTTCACAAAGCTCGTGAAGACGGCTTCGGTATGCACGGCAGCGGGATGTTCGTCGTCAATCCGCCCTATCTGCTGGCAAAAAAATTGGCGGATACGCTGCCCAAGCTGACGGAAATTCTGGCTCAAGATGATGCGGCGCGTTTCGTTTTAGACTATCAAATCAAATAAACCGGCAAAGGTCGTCTGAAAACTGGAAAACAGTTTTCAGACGACCTTCCCCTATCGTTTTCCGCTAAAATACCCGTCTCTTTTTCCTTCCCGACCGTCTTCAATGTCCCAGCGCAAAATCATCCATATCGACATGGACGCGTTCTACGCATCGGTAGAACTGCGCGAGCAGCCGCATTTGAAAGGGCTGCCCGTGGTCGTCGCGTGGGAGGGCGCGCGTTCGGTGATTTGCGCCGCATCGTATGAGGCGCGGCAGTTCGGGCTGCATTCCGCGATGTCGGTGGCGACGGCGAAAAGGCTGTGTCCGCAAGCGGTGTATGTGCCGCCGCATTTCGATTTGTACCGTCAGGTTTCCGCGCAGATTCACGCCGTATTCAGGCGCTATACTGATTTAATCGAACCCCTGTCGCTGGACGAAGCCTATCTTGACGTTACCCATAATTTCAAAAACATCCCTTACGCCAGCGAAGTTGCCAAAGAAATCCGCGCCGCCATTTTTGCGGAAACCGGCCTGACCGCTTCCGCAGGCATCGCGCCGAACAAATTTCTAGCGAAAATCGCGTCGGACTGGCGCAAGCCGAACGGGCAATTCGTCCTGCCGCCGCACAAAGTCATGGCATTTTTGGAAACCCTGCCTTTGGGCAAAATCCCCGGCGTGGGCAAGGTAACGCTGAAAAAAATGCAGTCGCTGGGCATGCAGACGGCGGGCGATTTGCGCCGTTTCGAGCGCGGCGAACTGTTAAACCATTTCGGACGCTACGGCTACCGCCTTTATGATTTGGCGCGCGGTGCGGACGAACGCCCCGTCAAAGCCGAACGCGAACGCCTCCAAATCTCCACCGAAATCACCCTGCCCGAAGACCTGTCGCTCGAACAGGTGGCAGGACATCTGCCCCATCTTGCTGAAGACCTGTGGCGGCAAATCGCACGCAAAAACGTCGAAGCCAAAGGCGTAACCCTAAAGCTGAAAACCCACGATTTCCGCATCATCACCCGCTCCCTGACCTACTCTTCCGTCCTACCCGACACCAACGCCCTGCTTTGCGCCGCGCAGACCCTGATGCAGCGCGTGCCGCCCCAGCGCGAAGACGCCTTCCGCCTGATCGGCATAGGCGTGAACCACCTCGTGCCGAAAGACCAGCAGCAATCGCTTTGGTTATAAAGAAATAGAAAAGCATTCTTTCCCCTTCGCGTGAGACCGCCCGACAATAATGTTCCGTACAAACTTTCAGACGACCCCTTTGCCGCAAGAGGGGTCGTCTGAAAACAAAAACCAAGGAACAAGCCAACCATGTCCCTCTTCCGCCCCCAGCTTTGGCGCATCCCGACAACAGGCGAAGCCGAACGGCGCCGGCTGCCCGAGTTGACCGCCACGCTCGAAACCCGCCTCAAACACATCGCCCGCCGCTATCCGCAAGCCGTTTTCGCCTCCAGCCTTGCCGTCGAAGACATGATCATTACCGACGCCATCTGCCGCCTGAAACTCCCCCTGCGCATCATCACCCTCGACACAGGCAAGCTCAATCCCGAAACCGCCGCCCTGATTACCGCCGTCAACGTCCGCTACCAAACCGAGTTGGAAGTTTTCCACCCCGATCCCGAAAGCGCGCGGCAGTTTGAGCAGGAATTCGGCGCAACCGCCATGTACGACAGCGTCGAGCTGCGCCGCCGTTGCTGCCACATCCGCAAAATCGAGCCGCTCAACCGCGCCCTGAAAAACGCCCCCGCCTGGCTGACCGGACAACGCCGCAGCCAATCGGCAACCCGCAGCGAATTGGATTTCGAAGAAACCGACCACAGCCGCAACATCGCCAAGTTCAACCCCATTTTCGACTGGGAAGAAAACGACGTCTGGGCATACGCGCAAGCCTACGACGTCCCGCTCAATGCCCTGTATTTCCAAGGCTACCCGAGCATAGGCTGCGAACCCTGCACCCGCCCCGTCAAAGCAGACGAAGACATCCGCGCCGGACGCTGGTGGTGGGAAAGCAAGGACAGCAAAGAATGCGGGCTGCACAAATAACCCTTGTCAGGCAAGGCAAAAGGTCGTCTGAAAAACCGAATTCAGTTTTCAGACGACCTTTTTCATAAGTCGGCTTTCCTTAAATTTTTAAGGGGTGAAAAATAGGCATTTTCTATTTCAAATTATTATCAATTTTCAAAACGACAATATCGTTTTTTACAAAATGAATTCGCTTTTACTTCATATCCTTAACAGAATTAATCCAAGAAGGCTTGACCTAATGATTTAATATGGCTATGGTTAAATAAAAAATAACAATAATCTACATACGCACCGCAATGTTTTTTCCCCTCCTCCTCACAGAAAGGATATTGCAATGCCCTGCTTGACCCGTACGTTGCCTCGTCTGACTGTTTTCCTGCTGTCCACCTTCGCAGCATTCTCCGCCGCCGCACACGGAAACCACACCCATTGGGGTTACACCGGACACGACTCCCCCGAAAGCTGGGGCGAGCTTTCTGAAGAGTTCCGTTTATGCTCCACAGGCAAAAACCAATCCCCCGTCAACATCACCGAAACCGTCTCCGGCAGACTGCCCGCCATCAAAGTCAATTACAAGCCGAGCGCGGTTAACGTGGAAAACAACGGCCACACCATTCAAGTCAACTACCCCGAAGGCGGCAATACCCTCAGCGTGAACGGACGCACCTACACCCTGAAACAATTCCATTTCCACGTCCCCAGTGAAAACCAAATCAAAGGCCGCACCTTCCCGATGGAAGCCCACTTCGTCCACCTAGACGAAAACCGCCAGCCTTTGGTATTGGCAGTATTGTACGAAGCCGGCAAGACCAACGACCGCCTCGCGCCTATATGGAACGTGATGCCGATGAAGGAAGGAAAGGTAAACCTCGACAAAGCCTTCGACGCCAGCACCCTGCTGCCGAAACGACTGAAATACTACCGCTTTGCCGGCTCACTGACCACGCCGCCGTGCAGCGAAGGCGTATCGTGGCTGCTGTTGAAAACCTACGACTACATTGATCAGGCGCAGGCAGAAAAATTCACCCGCGCCATCGGCTCGCACAACAACCGCCCCGTCCAGCCACTTAACGCGCGCGTTGTCATCGAATAAACGTTAAAGCCGTAAACGAAAAGGTCGTCTGAAAAAACCGAATTCAGGTTTTCAGACGACCTTTTTTCGCTCTTCATCACAATATAGTGGATTAAATTTAAATCAGGACAAGGCGACGAAGCCGCAGACAGTACAGATAGTACGGCAAGGCGAGGCAACGCCGTACTGGTTTAAATTTAATCTACTATATTTCCGGAACAAAGTCATCGGCTTGGGTATCAACTCAAGCCGATTTCGCCAGCAGCTCCGCTCAAAAATATCCCGCCTTTTTACGCTCTTCCATCGCCGCTTCGGACACGCGGTCGTCCATGCGCGTGGCGCTGCGTTCGGAAATGGTGGCCGCCGCGGTTTCGGCGATGATGTCTTCGGGTGTGGCGGCGGTGCTGGCGACGGGGCAGGTGCAGGAAATGTCGCCGACGGTGCGGAAGCGCACGTCGCGGATTTGGGAAACTTCGCCTTCGCGTTTCGGCGTCAGCGGGGTAACGGGGACGAGCAGCCCGCCGCGTTCGACGACTTCGCGTTTGTGGCTGTAATAAATCGGCGGCAGCGCGAGGTTTTCGCGGGCGATGTATTGCCAGATGTCGAGTTCCGTCCAGTTTGAAATGGGGAACACGCGCATGTTTTCGCCGCTAAAGAGCCGTGTATTGTAGAGCGACCACAGTTCGGGACGCTGGCTTTTCGGATCCCATTGTCCGAATTCGTCGCGGAACGAGAATATCCGCTCCTTCGCACGCGCTTTTTCCTCATCGCGCCGCGCGCCGCCCATCAGCGCGTCAAAGCCTTGTTCTTCAATGGTTTCCACCAGCGTAACCGCCTGCGCGGCGTTGCGCGAATCGGTTTCGCGGCGCAGGACGACCGTGCCTTTTTTGATGGAATCTTCAACGCTGCCGACCACCAGTTGTACGCCCGTGCGCGCGACGGTTTCATCGCGGAACTGAATCACTTCGGGGTAATTGTGCCCCGTATCGACATGCAGCAGCTTGAACGGCAGCTTGAGCGGGCGGCCTTCGAGTTTGAACGCTTTGACCGCCAGCGCCAGCAAAACGACGGAATCTTTGCCGCCGGAAAACAGCAGCGCGGGATTTTTCGCCTCGGCGACGACTTCGCGGATGATGTAGATGGACTCGGCTTCGAGCCAGTCTAGGTGGTGGTTTTGAATAGACATATTGTTCTCTTTAGCAAAACTCGGATAGGCGGTACTCTAAAGAGGTCGTCTGAAAAACGGAAAGAATGGTTTGTTTGAAGCAAAGATGATTTCGTTATATTGGCGGGGTCGTCTGAAAAGGGATTGGCGTTTTCAGACGACCTTTTTGCCGCGCGGCAACGGAAACGGCACATATAACCAAATTCGATAAGATAAGCAAAAACCATTCTTTCCGCCGAAGCCTGCGGGATTTTAAGATGGGCGGCACGATAGCTTAATAAGAGAACACGCCATGAACCATTATCCCCTGTTTGCCGATTTGAACGGCCGCCCTGTCCTGCTGGCGGGTGCGGGCAAAGTGGCGGAACGCAAAGCCGAAAGCCTGTTGCAGGCAGGGGCTGCGGTCAGGGTTGTCGCCCGCGAACTCAATCCCGTTTTCCAAAAATGGGCGGACGAAGGCAAAATCGAATGGCTGGGCAGCGAATTTCACGAGGACGACTTGGACGGCGTGTTTTTCGCCGTCGCCGCCACCGACGATTACGCCTTCAACCGCCGCATTTTCCAAGCGGCGGAGCAGCGGGCGAAACTCTGCAACACTGTCGATACCGCGGATTTGTGTTCCTTCACCGTCCCCGCCGTCATCGACCGCAGCCCGCTCAAAATCGCCGTCTCCAGCGGCGCGACCGCTCCGGTTTTGGCGCGCAAGTGGCGGCAAATCATCGAAACGCTCATCCCGCTGCATACCGGTCAAATGGCGGCGCTCGCAGGCAAATGGCGCAACGCGGTCAAAGCCAAAATCAAAGGCACGGCAAACCGCCGCCGTTTTTGGGAAAACCTGTTCGACAGCCGCTTTAACGCGCTCGCCGCCCAAGGCAACCTCGATGCCGCCGAAGCAGAGCTTGCCGCGCAGCTTGACGGCTTCGGCGCGGCAAAAGGCGAAGTCGTCCTTGTCGGCGCAGGTCCCGGCGACGCAGGGCTGCTCACCTTGCACGCTTTGCAGGCGATACAGGCGGCGGATGTCGTGTTCTACGATGCCTTGGTTTCAGACGACGTCTTAAGCATGGTGCGCAAAGACGCGGACAAAATCAGCGTCGGCAAACGCGCAGGCTCGCACCACGTCCAACAAGAAGAAACCAACCGCCTCCTTGTCGAATACGCCCGTCAAGGTTTGCGCGTCGTCCGGCTCAAAGGCGGCGACCCCTTCGTTTTCGGGCGCGGCGGCGAAGAAGCCCAAGTCCTGCGGCAGGCAAACATCCCCTACCGCATCATCCCCGGCATCACCGCCGCACTGGGTGCGACCGCCTACGCAGGCATCCCCCTGACGCACCGCGACTGCGCCCAAAGCGCGCTCTTCGTTACCGGACACAGCAAACATGACGGCCACCAACCCGACTGGCGCACGCTCGCCCTGAGCAACCAAACCCTGGTCGTCTATATGGGCACGCTCAAAGCCGCCGAAACCGCCGAAAAACTGATGGCACACGGACGCAGCGGCGACACACCCGTCGCCATCGTCTCCAACGGCACGCTTCCGCATCAGAGCGTCATGACAGGTCGTCTGAAAAACCTGTCCGAGCTGGCAGAAAACGCCCCGCGCCCCGCGCTGATCGTTATCGGCGAAGTCGTTTCCCTGCGCGACGAATTGAAATGGTTTCAAGAAAACCCCGCGCAAAACCGCCTTCACACGCTGCACGAACAAGCCGCCTGAAGCGTTGGTTTAAACCGTTTAAACAAACAAAAGGTCGTCTGATTCAGCACATCGACACCCTTATCCGTCGCAAACTCAGTCCCGAACAAGTATGTATAGTGGATTAACTTTAAACCAGTACGGCG
>NZ_KV814853.1:0-11707 GCF_001814135.1 Neisseria sp. HMSC067H09
CGCTACTGTCCTATTTTGATTTTAATTGACTATATATAGAAAGCGAACCGTGGGAGCGTTGTTTAAAACGATATGACCGCGAGCACACTTTCTTCTACGCTGCCACGCCATATTGGCAGGCGGTAGGCTACGATAGCGCTTTTGATTGGTCCCAATACGAGCTGCTGGCTAAGGCAATGGCGGAGAGTAAAGGCAAGGTCATGTTGTCCATCAATGGCCACCCTGATCTCAGGGAGTTGTTTAAAGATTTTCGTATTACTCAACTGGAGTTGGCTTATACCGTAGGCAGAGATAAGACGGGTAAAACTAGCGGCGAATTGGTTATTTGTAACTGGTAAAAAACAAAAGCGACGTTTCCGTCGCTTTTCTTATTTTCTGCTATCCGATATATAGTGCAAAAGCTGTCGCAACTTTTAAAACGTACCGAGTGCAAAAGTTAATGCAACAATGTGCAAAAGGCGGCGGCTTACAAATGTTAATCTTTTAAAGCCTGTTCCGAGGCATTGCGGACTTTATCGGCAGCCGCTTCGATTTCGGATTGAGCAACTTCGGCAGCGCTTGTAGTTTTAGTCGGCGCGGCAGCTTCAGGGGCTTGGATTGGTAGGCGCGCCAAAACAGTGCGCACGCCGGTTACTTTGTCGCCGATGGCAACTTGTGCCTGCGCGTCAACCGGCAGGTACATATCGACGCGCGAACCGAAGCGGATAAAGCCGTAGCGTTCGCCGCGGGTCAATTTTTCACCCACTTTGGTGTAACACAAAATACGGCGGGCAACCAAGCCTGCGACTTGGACGAAGGTGATTTCGCGACCTGACGCAGTGGTCGCCAGTACGGCGTTGCGTTCGTTTTCGGTACTGGCTTTGTCCAAATCGGCATTGAGGAATTTGCCTTTATTGTATTCGACGGCGGTTACGGTGCAGTCGGCAGGCGATTTTTGCGAGTGGACATTAAAGACGTTCATGAACACGCTGATTTTCAACGCTTCGGTATCACGGTAAGGATCGCGCGCGCGCTCGACGACGACGATGCGTCCGTCAACGGGGCTTAAAATCGCTTCGGGATCTTGCGGAATTTCGCGGGCGGGGTCACGGAAAAATTGCAGGGCAAATACGGTGAAAATCCAAAACGGCAGCGACCACCAGCCGCAGCAGGCAGACACCAGTAAACTCAATACCAAACCGCCGCCGATAAACGGCCAGCCCTCGCGGGCGATAATCGGGTGGGGGTACAGACGGTTCATAAGTCAATCCTTTTCTATGCAAATTTTATTCAAATCGCCGCCATTATAACGGAATCCGATACGCTTTTAGCGGTTGCGCCCGTTTTTTGGACAGAATGCGAAAGAAGGTCGTCTGAAAATCCGCTCCCCGTCTTTTCAGACGACCTCCCGCAATCTGAAACCCAAGCGAAAAGTGTTACAATAGCCGTTTTATTTTAGCCGCTTAAGACAGTCCGACCATGTGCAACCACCATCATCAAAACGACAGCAAAACTCCCCACTCAGAAGCCCGCGACAACGACACTATCCGCATCCGCGGCGCGCGCACGCATAATTTGAAAAACGTCGATTTGGACATTCCGCGCCACAAGCTGGTGGTGGTCACAGGGCTGTCGGGCAGCGGCAAGTCGTCGCTGGCGTTTGACACGCTCTATGCAGAAGGGCAGAGACGTTATGTCGAGAGCCTTTCCGCCTATGCGCGGCAGTTTTTGCAGATGATGGACAAGCCCGACGTCGATTTGATCGAAGGCCTGTCGCCCGCGATTTCCATCGAGCAAAAATCCACCAGCCACAACCCGCGTTCTACCGTCGGTACGGTTACGGAAATCCATGATTACCTGCGCCTTTTGTACGCCCGCGTCGGCACGCCGTATTGCCCCGAACACAATCTGCCGCTGTCGAGCCAGACCGTGTCGCAGATGGTCGATGCCGTGTTGAAGCTGCCGGAAGACACGCGCGTGATGATTCTGGCGCCAGCGGTGCGCGAGCGTAAGGGCGAGTTTGTCGATTTCTTTGCCGACTTGCAGGCGCAGGGTTTTGCGCGGGTACGCGTGGACGGCGAGGTCTATCAGTTGGACGAAGTGCCGAAGCTGGAAAAAAACATCAAACACAATATCGACGTGGTCATCGACCGTGTAAAAGTGAAGGCGGACATCAAGCAGCGGCTGGCGGAAAGTTTTGAAACCGCGCTGCGCCACGGCAACGAGCGCGCATTGGCGATGGAAATGGACAGCGGCGAAGAGCATTGGTTCTCCGCGCGTTTCGCCTGCCCCGTGTGTTCGTACAGCCTGCCCGAATTGGAGCCACGCCTCTTTTCGTTCAACAACCCGATGGGTTCCTGCCCGACTTGCGACGGTTTGGGTAACACCAATTTCTTCGACCCCGAAAAAGTGGTCGCGCATCCCGAATTGTCATTGGCAACAGGCGCGATTGACGGTTGGGACAAGCGCAACCAGTTCTATTTCCAAATGATTCAGTCGCTGGCGCGGCATTACGGTTTCGATGTGCAGGCTGCTTGGGAAACGCTACCTGAAAAAGTGAAAAAAGTCGTGCTGCACGGCTCAGGCAAAGAAGTCATTGATTTCACTTACCTGTCCGAACGCGGTACTACGTTCAACCGCAGCCACGCCTTCGAAGGTATCATCCCCAATCTCGAACGCCGCTACCGCGAAACCGACAGCGAAACCGTGCGCGAAAAACTGCGCGAATACCAAAACCACCGCGCCTGCCCGAGCTGCGGCGGCGCACGTTTGCGCAAAGAAGCCCGTTACGTTTACGTCAGCGGCGAACCTTTACACGAAGTCTCCGCCTGGCCGCTGACCAAAACCCACCAATTCTTTGAAACGCTGGATTTGGACGGCAACAAAAAACAAATCGCCGAAAAAATCCTCAAAGAAATCACCGAGCGCCTCGGCTTTCTGATTAACGTCGGACTGGATTACCTCAATCTCTCCCGCTCCGCCGAAACCCTCTCCGGCGGCGAAGCCCAGCGCATCCGCCTCGCCAGCCAAATCGGCAGCGGCCTGACCGGCGTGATGTACGTATTAGACGAACCCTCCATTGGCCTGCACCAGCGCGACAACGACCGCCTGCTCGCCACCCTCAAACGCCTGCGCGATTTAGGCAACAGCGTGATTGTGGTCGAACACGACGAAGACGCTATCCGCGAAGCCGATTTCGTCGTCGATATGGGCCCCGGCGCGGGCGAACACGGCGGCAACGTACTGATTGCCGACACCCCCGAAAACGTCGCCAAATGCGAAAAATCCGTTACCGGACAATACCTCAGCGGCAAAAAATCCATTGCCGTGCCGTCTGAACGCACGCCCGTCAATCCCGACCGAATGCTCGTCCTCAAAGGCGCGCGCGGCAACAACCTCAAAAACGTTACCCTCGAACTGCCGCTCGGTTTGATTACCTGCATCACCGGCGTATCCGGCAGCGGCAAATCCACCCTGATTAACGACACCCTCGCCAAAATCACCGCCCGCGAACTCAACCGCGCCCAAGAAGAACCCGCCCCATACGACAACATCCACGGCCTCGAACACCTCGACAAAGTCATCAACGTCGACCAATCCCCCATCGGCCGCACCCCGCGCTCCAATCCCGCCACCTACACCGGCCTGTTCACCCCCATCCGCGAACTCTTCGCCGGCGTCCCCCTCTCGCGCGAACGCGGCTACAGCGTCGGCAGATTCTCCTTCAACGTCAAAGGCGGCCGCTGCGAAGCCTGCCAAGGCGACGGCGTGATTAAAGTCGAAATGCACTTCCTGCCCGACGTGTACGTCCCCTGCGAAGTCTGCCACGGCAAACGCTACAACCGCGAAACGCTCGAAATCCAATACAAAGGCAAAAACATCAGCCAAGTCCTCGACATGACCGTTGAAGAAGCCCGCGAATTTTTCGATGCCGTCCCCACCGTATCGCGCAAACTGCAAACCCTGATGGACGTAGGCCTAGGCTACATCCGCCTCGGTCAGTCCGCCACCACCCTCTCCGGCGGCGAAGCCCAGCGCGTCAAACTCGCCTTAGAACTATCCAAACGCGACACCGGCAGAACACTCTACATCCTCGACGAACCCACCACCGGCCTGCACTTCGCCGACATCGCCCTGTTACTGGAAGTCATAGGCCGTCTGAAAGGCAAAGGCAACTCGATTGTGATTATCGAGCATAATCTGGACGTGATTAAAACCGCCGATTGGATTGTGGACTTGGGGCCGGAAGGGGGAGATGGCGGGGGTAGGATTATTGCCAAGGGTTCGCCGGAAGATGTGATGAAAGTTAAGGGAAGTTATACGGGGAAGTATTTGAAGGATATATTAAATTCAATCAATATTTAATATAAAGGAAATTTCATGGACTTTATCCTTAAAAAAATTAATCAGAAGCTAAACATTTTCTCTATGCAAGAGCAGGTTTCCGAGCTAAACATCTACTCTCAAGTAAGAATGGAATATTTATTATTCTTAGCACTAGGCTACTTATGGAATAAAAATATATCTAATTTAGATGAACAAAAGAAAGAAAAAGTTTTCAATCAAATCTTGAATCCTACTATTGGCTCTATTGTCCAAATAATTAGGGATCTTGACACAGAAAAAGAAATTCTCTCAAAAGAAGTTTCCAAAAGTTTCAATAATTATCCCGAGTATCGCAATCAACTTATAGGACACGGCTATACATTTTCCAACAAATCCGGAAATATATATGAAAAACTAAATTCTCTTTATGAAAATATTGAAAAATCCCAAAGTTTCTTCATGAAAAATTTATGGTCATTCTATACAGTGGTTAAACTGGACAATGATTATTATTATGGCATTAAATTCTCTCCTAATGGAGATGAAGAACCTTTCAAAATAATTAAAAAAAGTATCCGGAATTTATCAATGGAAGTAGGTAATGTTTACATTTCAAATGATTTAGAAGCATCTTCAGCTAATAGTTTTTTCCGTGTATCACCTTTTATTCACCTACTTCCCGACTCATCTTCTGTATTCTGCTTTTCAAAAATTAGTGAAAAACTAGTTGGAAAAGTTACTTATAATAAAATATTTGAAACTGATCGACTTAGCTTAGAATGGCCCGAATTTGAAACCTTACAAATACAAAATGATGGTCGAAGAATCAAAACACAAAATGGGACAATTAGAAATATTTACAATAATAACTATAAAAAATATATAGATATTGGGGTAAAAAATAAATTAATAACCTTTTTGAAAGATGGGAAGTCCTCTGTTGCTGCTATTTTATGGGGACATGGAGGAGTAGGAAAAACCGCAACAATCCAAAGTGTTTGCGATGATTTTTCAAATTCTGAAAGAAAGTTTTTTGACTATGTAATTTTCTTATCAGCAAAAGATCGAATTTATAATATCCATACTGGGGATGTTAATGACATTACAGATAGGGTCGTCAATTATCATGATTTGCTGGCTTCTATAAATAATTTGATATTTGATACCTCATTATCAAATACATCCGAAATTGAAAAAGAATTCATCAATTTCCAACAAAAAATTCTATTAGTTATTGATGATTATGAAAGTTTTTCCAAAGAGGATAAGTCAAAAATAAATGATTTAATTACTAAGCTTAATATCAATCATCACAAGGTTGTTATTACAACACGCTCTGCAAATATCAAAATTGGTGAGGAATTTCAAACTAATGAATTAAATAAAAGTGACACTATTGAATTTTTAAAACACATTATTAAAAATGAAAATTTGATACCTATCAATATACTTAAAAAATTAGAAAGTAAAGCAGAGATTATTCATTCAATTACTAGTGGTCGTCCTATTTTTATAATGCAATTAGCTTATATAATTGCGGCACGAGGTATAGATGTAGCCTTAAAATTTGATATTAAATCAGATAGTAAGGCTGTTGATTTTCTATTTGGCCGAATTTTTGATTATCTATCCAATCAGGCAAAAGAACTTTTTGCTATTATTAGTTTATTAGTAACCACTAATAATCTATCAAACATCCTCCATAAAGCGCAGTTTATTTTGAATATGGAATTCGATAATACTGGATTTTATAATGCTGTTAATGAATTAATTAAACTAAAAATTATAAAACTAGATGAGGAAGAAAAAATATTTGAAGTATACTCTCCCGAAATTTACCAAAAAATGAGCAACTATTTTTCCCAATTTGATGAAAAATTTAGGGAGATATGGTTAGAAAGAAATGAACAGATCAATAATCCAGAAACTAATATTGATCAAGCCTTACTAGAGACTGCTAATGCTTGTAGATTGTCCAAGCCTGAGTTAGAAGTTATTGAGGCATATCATCGTGTTCTAGAGAGAATAAATTGCTCCATTGAAATCAAATATCAAGCTATTAGTATGCTCGCTAGCTATCTGGCTAGCATAAAGAAAAAAGATGAGGCACTACGGCAAATTAGTAATTACAAACATTTTTTTAACGATATCAGTAATTTTCACACTAATTTAAATTTTACACGGTTATATGCTCGATTTAGCTGGGCTAATGGAAAGACAGAGGACAAGGAAAATGCAGTAAAGATATTAAGTGATTTTATTTTAATGACACTATCAAATAAATCTAATCTGATTACATCACTCCATAAAGATGAAGAAATTTTAGATCTTAATGGCCTGCTAATGCAATATAGCTGCATTAATGTTATTGATGCTTTAGACGAATTAAAAGATAGGAGAGAAGAAAAGACAATCTCAGAAACTGAATATAACTTGGAAAGAAGGAAATTACGGCAAGAATGCGAAAGACTAGAAAAACAATTTCTCCCTATCTGGCAGAATGTTCAGAATCAAAAAATCGATTTTAATTCTTTCAAAAGCTCTGCAAAACAAAATATTATCACTGGTTTATATAACTATATTGATGTATTAATTAGGTTAAGTAAAATGGAGCTCGCAAAAACTGTTGCTACTTTCATGAGAGATAATACACCTGGGAATTTTTATGCTCAATTTGATCGAAAAGTAAACTATACCCAAAAGAGAATTGAAGAATGGAATTATAAAAATTACCAACGTAAGAGCAAGCCGTAGCCAGCTGTAGCAAGCCGTAGCCTGCATACCCACCCCCTGCGTGCGTGGCTGCTCCACACACCCTACCTGCGAATCACGCGAAATTTCAAAACCAACGTGTAGGGTGTGTGCGGTACGCACGCACGCGGTTGATTGATTAACGGGTTGCCGTTTCAACTTTTAACTTCGTTGAAGCGAACGCTTTCAGACGGCCTCCAATGTCGTCTGAAAACATCAGCTTCGACAAAGTTAAAACCTTAAACAACAAACCGTTCCTTCTCCAACGCTCAAACCACAAACAAAAATCCTATGGCGCGTTATCGCAGAAACTTCATTGCCGGCGGCACATTCTTTTTCACTGTCAAACTCGCCGACTCGAAATCACGCCTGCTTGTCGAACATATCGGCTTATTGCAGGCGGCCTATATGGATGTGCAAAAACAATATCCCTTTGAAACCGTCGCCGTATGTGTGCTGCCGAACCACATTCACGCCATTTGGATGCTGCCGCCCGATGATGCGGATTATTCCCTGCGCTGGCGGCTGATTAAAACCAAATTCTCCGCACATTTCCCTCGTGCCGAAAACCTGTCCGCCAGCAAACAGCGGCGGCACGAACGCGGTATTTGGCAACGGCGTTTTTACGAACACACCGTGCGCGACAAAATCGATTTGCAGCGTTGCGCGGACTACATCCATTTCAATCCCGTCAAACATGGATTGTGCGGCAATGTCCGCGATTGGGCGTTTTCGTCGTTTCACTGTTATGTGCTAGACGGATGGCTGCCGTTAAATTGGGGCGGAAAAAAAGAAACGGCGGTAATGAGTTTTGGAGAGTGAATGCTATAAAAACCTATCCACCGCGCGCGGTACGCACGCAAGTAGGATTTAAATCATCTGTAGGTCTAGGCACAAATAAGTCTGCACAATTTAAACTCAACAACAAAAACCAATATATACTATACATATATATAATTAACTACTTTAAAGGTCGTCTGAAAACCAATTTTGAGTTTTCAGACGACCTTTACTAATTTTGGGCAGCGGATACGGTTGTTTAAGAGCTGATTTCCTCCAGCGTTCTGCCTTTCGTTTCTTCGCCCAATATCAAAACGACGGCGACAATCAGCATCATTACGCCGGCGAACATCATGAATATATTGCCGAATCCGCCGCTGCCGCCGACCATTTTGGCGACCACCATAGGCGCAAGGATGCCGCCGATGCGTCCGATTGCGCCCGCCCAGCCGGAGGCGAAGGCACGGAAGCGGAGGGGGTAGAGTTCGGGCGTGTAGGTGTATAAAACGCCCCATGCGCCGAGGTTGAAGAACGACATCAGGCTGCCCCATGTCATGACTTCGGCGGCGCTGCTGCTTTGTCCGAAAAACCACGCGCAGACGGCACAGGCGGCGAGAAAGCCCGCCAAAGTCGCTTTGCGCCCGATTTTTTCCACCAATGCCGCCGCCGCGATGTAGCCGGGCAGTTGCGCGACTATCATCACCAGCACATATTCAAAGGTTTTGACCACCGTATTGCCTTGTTCGACCAAGAGTTTTGGCAGCCAAGTAAAAATGCCGTAATAGGAAAAGACGATGCCGAACCAGACCAGCCACAGCATCAGCGTGCGCCGTGCGAAAGGCTGTTGCCATAGTTGTTTGAAGCGGATGCGCTGTTTTTCCTGTTGCGGCGGTGCTATGGCTGTTGCGGCGGGCGTAATCCCCGCTTCCTCTTCCAAGCGGCTGACCAGCCGGTGCGCCTCGTCCGTTTTGCCTTGCGAGAGCAGGTAGGGTACGGATTCGGGTATGAATTTCAACACCAGCGAGATATACACAATCGGCAGCGCGCCGATTAAAAACGCGCTGTGCCAGCCGAATTTTGGGATAAAGAAATAGGAAGCGAGTGCGGCGGCAAGCCAGCCCAAGCCCCAAAAACTTTCCAGCAACACGATAAAGCGTCCGCGTACTTTCGGCGGGGCGTATTCGCTGACCAATGACACCGCGACGGGAAGCTGTCCGCCCAGTCCTACGCCGACAAAGAAGCGGCAGGTAAGCAGTGTTCCGATGTCGGGGGCGAAGGCGCATAGACCTGTCGCCGTGCTGTACACTGCCATGGTCGCGGCAAATACGGTTTTCCTGCCGAAGCGGTCTGCCAGCCAGCCGCTCGCTACCGCCCCCAGTGCCATGCCGATAAAGGCGATACTGACTATCCAGCCCAGTTGCGCCGGCTGCAAACCCCATTCTTTGCCCAATGCGGGCAATATAAACGACACGATGCCGGTATCCATTGCGTCAAACAGCCAACCGATGCCGACCAATACCAGTAATTTGTAGTGGAACCTGCCCGGCGGCAATGCTTGCAGGCGGGAAAGAATGTCCATCTTGATTCTCCTTTGGGGTTTTGAGGAAACATATATAGTGGATTAACTTTAAACCAGTACGGCGTTGCCTCGCCTTGCCGTACTATCTGTACTGTCTGCGGTTTCGTCGTCTTGTCCTGATTTAAATTTAATCCACTATATTTCAGATTCGCTTGATTTTTGGTACTGTACCCGCCGGCGGCCGTCATTCCTGCGTAGGCGGAAATCCGTTGGAAACTTTGAAAAAACGGTTGCCGAAATTCAAAATTGGATTCCCGCCTGCGCGGGAATGAACGGCATGGATGCTTTTGATTTGGACTTACAGTAGAGTTTTTGCGAAATTGGGTGTTACCGGAAAGCAGACCCGGTGCTTGAGCGTGTACTGAAAATGGTTTGGGGTCGTCTGAAAACGATTGGGCAAAATCCAATATGTCCATTTTCAGACGACCTTTTCTAATTTTCTTCTTTTGCCCAATGCTCCCTTACCCGCGCTTTGCCGTCTTCGTCCAAACGGTGGTAAAGGTTGATGACTTCGTCGGCGGAGGTGGTGTTTTCCGGCTGTGCCGCGCCGAACAGGGAGCGTACATAATCATCCGTCGGATGGTTTTGAATATCCTGCGGCGTATCGACCTGCACCAGCCTGCCTTGGTGCATCACGCCGATGCGGCAGGCGAGTTTGGCGGCTTCGTTCATGTCGTGGGTAACGAAAACGATGGTGGTACCGAGTTTTTTGTGAATCAGGGAAACCGTTTCCTGAAGGGAAGCGCGGGCGAGCGGGTCGAGGGCGGAAAAGGGTTCGTCCATTAGCAGGATGTCGGGTTTGGCGGCGATGGCGCGTAGGATGCCGATGCGCTGCTGTTCGCCGCCGGAGAGTTCGTGCGGATAGCGGTTTAGGTAGGTTTCGGGCGGCATACCGACCAGCTCGAGCAGCTCGTTCACGCGCGATGTGCGCTTCGGTTTGTCCCAGCCCAAAATGTCGGGCATCAGCTCGATGTTCTGCCGCACGGTCATGGTAGGGAACAGGGCGATTTGTTGCAGAACATAGCCGATGCGGTGGCGCAGCCCGCGGATGTCGTAATCCTTAATACGCCTGCCGTTGAAATAAACATTGCCGTCGGTCGGCTCGGTCAGCGCATTAATCATGCGCAGTGTGGTCGATTTGCCGCTGCCACTGCCGCCCACCAACACGAAAAACTCGCCTTGATAAATGGTCAGATTCAGTTCGTTCACAGCGGTGTGGTTGTCGTAGCGTTTGCTGACGTTTTTGAATTCGATTAAGGGAGTATGTTCAGGCTGCATCATAAATATCCTTTGCAACTTCGACAAAGCGGCGCGGCTCACGTTCCAACAATTTCGGCAGGTCGTCTGAAACGGCGGCAAGTTCGCCTTTGGCAATGGCGGTGTAGGTGGAAACCCAGGCTTCAATCTGCCAATCGGGCGTGTCAGGGTACGCGGCTTTGCGGCTGGCGAAGGCTTCTTCCACGGTTTCATTGTGGTAGCTGTGAGGTTTGCCAGTAATTTCGGTTAAAACAGCGGCTATTTCAGCAAAACTTAATGATTGGGAACCTGTCAGCGTGTAGGTCTGATTATCGTGGCGGTGGTTGCCGCACGCGATGTCGGCGATGACGTTTGCCGCCGCTTGGGCGACATCGCGCTGAGAAACGCAGGCAACGCGCCCGTCGTCGGCTGGGCCTGCGATGATGCCGTCTGCATTGGCAATCGTTGCCATCATCTCACTGTAAAAATTGTCGCGCAGAAAGGTGTAACGCATATTTGTTTGCCGGATCGCATTTTCGGTAACCGCATGGGTGCGCGCCAGCGTGAAGGTGCTGTCCAACGCCGCCTGTGCAAAAGAGAGATAGACAATGTGTTTCACGCCCGCTTCCGAAGCAGCCTGCACTAAAGTCAAATGCTCCTGTTCGCGCGTCGGGCTCTCGGCAGCGGACACCATAAACAGCACGTCCACCCCGTTTAACGCCTGTTTGGCAAGCTCCAAATCACCATAGGCAAACCGCCGCGCCTCGCAGTTCGGCAGGTCGGGCGCTTTGGCGGGGTTGCGCAGCGGCAGGATAAGCGGCAAGCCGCGTGTGTTCAGATGACGGGCGACCATGCCGCCGATGTTGCCGCTGGTGCCGGTGATGGCGATGTTCATGGGGAACTCCTTGGGAAGTGGAGAGAAATAATAGGGGAAGGGTAGCTGAAAAAGTGGCTTTAGGGTAGACGGATTTTCAGACGACCTTTTAGAAGTAGTAAAGGTCGTCTGAAAACCGATATGAAGATTGAACTGCACCCCAAAAGTTGGACATCCCCTCC
>NZ_KV814854.1:0-69765 GCF_001814135.1 Neisseria sp. HMSC067H09
ACCGGCCTTTTTCTGTTATGGAAAGTTGCACTTCGAATGCGAATCCTCCGTCGTCTGAAACCCCATTTCAGGATTTTCAGACGACCTCTTTCATCATCAAGAATGGCACAAAGCCCTCTGTCTTTTAAAACGTAAACCCGGTTTCCAATTCATCATCGCCGACCAGTTCGACCAACAGCGCGTAAAGTGGAGCAAGCTCGGTGTAGCGGCGGGAGGTGCGGCGCAGGTAGTTGAGGAAGCGCGGGATTTCGGGGCGGTATTTGTCTTTGTCGTCGCGGTAGTACAGGCGGGCGAAGATGCCGGCAACTTTCAGATGGCGTTGTACGCCCATCCATTCAAACCAGCGGTAAAACTCGTCAAACGCTGCGGGTACGGGCAATCCGGCGGCGCGGGCTTTTTCCCAGTAACGGATGACCAAGTCCAAGACGAATTCTTCTTCCCATTCGATGAAGGCGTCGCGCAGGAGGGAAACCAAGTCGTAGGAAATCGGGCCGTAGAGTGCGTCTTGGAAATCGAGTACGCCGGGTCGGCCGGTGGTGAGCATGAGGTTGCGGACGATGAAGTCGCGGTGGACGTACACCTGCGGCTGGGCAAGCAGCGGCGGCAGCAGGGTGTCTATGGTTTGCTGCCAAAGCTGGCGTTGTTTGAAGTTGAGTTCGCGTCCGAGCTCTTTGGCGACGAACCATTCGGGGAAAAGGTTGATTTCGCGCAGCATGATGTCGCGGTCGTACTCGGGCAATTCGCCCGCGCGGCTGGCTTTTTGCAACCCGACCAGTTCGTCTATGGCTTCAAGCAGTAGGACTTTGTGTGCCTCCGCGCCTTGTTCTTGCTGCATGGCGGTCAGGAAAGTGGTGCTGCCCAAGTCGTTGAGCACCATAAATCCCTGCGCTTCGTCCACATGCAATACTTGGGGAACGTTAAGCATATTGAAAAGTTTTTGCACTTTTAGGTAAGGAGCGACGCTCATTTTATCGGGCGGCGCGTCCATGCAGATGACGGTCTTGCCGTCGGCAAAAGCAGCGCGGAAGTAGCGTCGGAAGTCGGCATCGGCGGCGGCGAAGCTCAATTCGAAGTTTTGTTCGGGATAGACGGCGCGAAGCCAATTTTGTAATTCGGTTTGTCGTTGCATAGCGGTGTCGCGGATTTTCAGGTTAAAATAACCGCTATTCTAACTGGCAAACCGATTTAAGGGGCGATTTTGGCTCGTTTATTTTCACTCAAACCATTGGTTTTGGCGTTAAGCGTCGGCTTCGGCGCGGGAGGGGCATATGCGCAAAATGCATCTTTGCCGCAACCTGCCGATTACGAGCCGGTAAGGGCCACCCCGCCTGCGGTTCAAAGCGGGGAAAACCGTCGTCCTGCCGATCAGGATAAATTGTCCTTGGGCGATACCTGCCTGTTTTGCCAGCATCAGGCTTCGGAAGCAAACAAGCAGCCTGAAATCAAACGCAGCGGCGAAGACCCCCTGCCGCAGGACTACACCCGCGTGATTGCGGACAAGGTTGCCGGACAGTCTAAAGTCGCCGTCCGCGCCGAAGGCGACGTCATCATCGAGCGCAATCAGGAAGTGTTGAACGCCGATTGGGCGGATTACGACCAAACCAGCGATACCGTCAGGGCGGGCGACCGCTTTACGCTGTATCAGGACGGCTCGACCGTCAGCGGCGATACTTTGGTGTACAACCTGAAAGACAATACCGGCTCGAGCGAATACGTCCGCGTCGATGCCGAAAAAGACGGCCGCCGCCTCCAAAGCGTCAGCGAAAAGGCGGAAATGAAAGGCAAAGGGCTGTACAAGCTCATCAATACCAAATTCAATACCTGCTCGCCCGGCGATGCGAGTTGGTTCATCAAAGCGAAAAGCATCGAAACCGATCAGGAAACGGGCATAGGCGTGGCAAAAGACGCATCGCTGGTGTTCGGCGGCGTTCCCGTACTTTATACGCCTTGGGCGGATTTCCCGCTCAACGGCCATCGCAAGAGCGGTCTGTTGGTGCCGACCTTGTCAACCGGTTCGGACGGTTTGGAACTCGCCCTTCCCTATTATTTCAACCTCGCCCCCAACTTGGACGCTACCTTCCGCCCCGGCATCATCAGCTCGCGCGGCGTGCAGCTTGGCGGACAGGTTCGCTATCTCGAGCCGAAATTTAACGGCGTCATCGACGGCGATTGGATGCCGCACGATAAAAAACGCCACGAAAACAACCGCTATCAAATCAAGTTTGACCACAACCACCAACTGACCGACAAACTCAGCGGCGGTATCAGCTTCAATCAGGTTTCAGACGACAATTACTACCGCGACTTCTACGGACGCGAGGACATTGCCAGCAACGTCAACCTCAACCGCCAACTGTGGCTGAACTACGGCGACAATATCTGGGGCGGCTCTTTTGACGGCGCGCTGAACGTACAAAAATACCAAACCCTTGCCAACCAAAACGGTTACAAAGACGAACCTTACGCCATCATGCCGCGTCTGACCGGACGTTGGCAGAAAACCATGGGCAAAGCGAATATCAACGTATTCAGCCAGTTCACCCGTTTCGTACACGACAGCAAACAAGACGGCAGCCGTACCGTGCTGTATCCCAGCGTCCGCTGGGATTTCAACAACCAATGGGGCTATATCCGTCCGAAAATCGGCGTACACGCGACTTATTACGACTTAGGCTCGTTCGGCAACCAATCCGGCCGCCGCGTCAGCCGCGTATTGCCGATATTCAACGTCGATACCGGCATAACCTTCGAGCGCAACGCCAATTTGTTCGGCAAAGCCTATCTGCAAACCCTCGAACCGCGCCTGTTCTACAACTACATCCCGACCAAGTCGCAAAACGACTTACCTAATTTCGACACCTCGGAAAACAGCTTCTCTTACAACCAGCTTTTCCGTGAAAATCTGTACGTCGGCAACGACCGCATCAACTCCGCCAACAGCCTGACTGCCGCCGCGCAAACCCGTTTTCTCAATCCGAACAACGGTGCCGAGCTATTCCGCGCTGGTATCGGACAAAAGTTTTATTTCAAAAACGACAACGTATTGCTGGACGGCAACGTCAGCCGCTACGAACGCAGCCAATCCGACTGGGTCGGCTTCGCACACGGCAAACTGAGTGACAGCTTTCATGTAGGTTTCGATCTGCACTACAACCAAAATCAAAGCCGTGCCGAAAGCTATGCCGCGACCGTCCGCTACAATCCCGAGCCGGGCAAAGTGTTGAGCGCGCGTTACAAATACGGGCGCAACGAACGCATTTACCTGCAATCCGACGGCAACTATTTCTACGATAAAATCCGCCAAGTCGATTTGGCGGCACAATGGCCTATCCGTAAAAACCTTTACGCAGTTGCACGTTACAACTACGAAATTCAAGCCAAGAAACCTCTTGAAATGCTGGTAGGAGCTGAATATAAAAGCAATTGCGGCTGCTGGAGCGCAAGCCTTGTCGGACAACGCTACGTGACCGGCGAAAACAGCCGCAAAAACGCCGTATTCTTCAATCTCCAACTCAAAGACCTGAGCAATCTCGACAACAATCCATTTGAAAAACTGCGCTTGGCCATTCCCGGCTACAGCAAAACCAACGAGGTAGTTACCCCATGAACGTCAAACCCCTGATTCTTGCCGCCGCACTCGGTCTGGCATTGAACGCACACGCAGCCCCTAAGGCCAAAACAGTAAAAAAATCCGTCAAACCCGTCGCTGTTCAGACGACCGATACCGAAACCCGTTCTGACGGCGTACATCTGAGCGACGGCATTGCCGCCATCGCCGACAACGAAGTGATTACCCGCCGCCAACTGGCGCAGGCAGTCGAACGGGCGCGCCGAACCATCCCTAAAGGCACACAAATCGGCGATAACGAATTGCGCGAACAAGTTCTGGCGCAACTCATCAACCAATCCTTGATTGTCCAAGCGGGCAAACGCAAGAATATTCAAGCAGATAACGCAGAAGTCGAGGCGGTCGTTGCCGCCAATCCTTCACTGAAAACCCCGTCTGCATCTACCCGCCGTGAAATTGCGGACAGTATTATCGCGGAAAAAGTGCACCAGCAGGCAATCATGCAGCACAGCCGCGTCAGCGATGCCGAAGTTGCACGTACCATCGAACAGGCGAAACAGCAAGGCATCGCCCTGCCCGAAGGCGAGCCGCTGCGCCAATACAATGCGCAACACATTCTGATTAAAGCCGACAACGACAACGCGGCGGCAGGCGCGGAAAGTACCATCCGCAAGATCTATGCACAAGCCCGCAGCGGCGCGGACTTCGCCGGTTTGGCGCGCCAATACTCGCAAGACGGCAGCGCGAGCAGCGGCGGTGATTTGGGCTGGTTCGCCGACGGCATGATGGTTGCGCCGTTTGAAGAAGCCGTCCACAAACTCAAACCCGGCCAAGTCAGCCCACCCGTACGCACACAATTCGGCTGGCACATCATTAAGCTGAACGATGTCCGTGACGCCGGCACGCCCGAAGAGCGTCAACACAACACCATACGTCAATATCTGTCGCGCCAAAAAGTCGAACAGGCGGAAATCAACCTGCTGCGCGAACTGCACGAAGGTGCGCACATCGACATACGCTAAGGCGGATGCAGACGTCGTCTGAAAGTTTTTCAGACGACGTTTTGTTTTGCAGCAAGCGGCATCCATCCGAAATCAAACCGACCCTAATAATATAGCGAGGGAAAGAAAAAACCGTTTTCGTCGTTACCGTCGCATCCAATAAAATATGAATGATAGTTGCCGATTAAAAAGGTCGTCTGAAAAACAAAATGTTTTTCAGACGACCTTTTACGGAACGGCATACGGACGGATTACCAAT
Organism: Neisseria sp. HMSC067H09; assembly: GCF_001814135.1. Lineage (NCBI taxonomy): Bacteria > Pseudomonadati > Pseudomonadota > Betaproteobacteria > Neisseriales > Neisseriaceae > Neisseria > Neisseria sp. HMSC067H09. The sequence goes on from NZ_KV814854.1 coordinate 4,829, forward strand.
CCGCTCCGCCTGCCCACAGTATGCCGATGGCGGCGACGGATGCCAGGCCGACAGCCACAATCGCCTCTAAAAACAATACTGACACAGACATAATAACCTCCGAATGTTGAATGAAATTATTATCGGAACCATCCGCCTGCCCTGACGGGAAACGATACGGATGCCGTTTGGTTTGTACGGTCAGAATAACACCCTCTCGCGGTATCCTTATTCGGTTTACCTGATTTTCCAGAGAGAAAAAAGCAATAATTATCAAAAATTAATGCCAAAGACTATCAATTAGTCCTTCTTGATTGAGAACGCGGCTTGTTTGTCGGATATTTGATTCAAACCTGATTTTTTTCACTGATTTATGCCTGATTTTTTTCTTTTTTTCCGCCGTTTTGTACAAACTGCCATTGTGGTATTTTTGCCTCTTTCTGTTTATATCGCCGTCCATCTGGCAAATGGCGGGAGTTTTGCATTCGAACGTCCGTTGATGTTTGTCATTCACGAACAGACAGGACAATGGTTTTTTCCGATTGCGCTGTTGCTTCATTATCTGGGTAAAACCGCCGTCGCCGTACCGCTGGTCTGTTTGGCGGCGGTATGCCTGTGGCGGTTTGGCAAACTGCGGGCAGCGGTATTCGTGCCTTTGGCGGCATTGTTGCCGACTTTGAATATGCTTTGGATAAAGGCATGGATACAGCGTCCGCGCCCGTTGCTTTGGCCTCGCGCCGTCGAAGAGGTCAATTTTTCGTTTCCAAGCGGACATAGTACGTTTTCCGCCGCAGTCGCAGTGATGCTGATTCTATTGTGTTATCGGACTGCATACCTCCGTACCGCTTTTGCCGTCGGCATCTTGTTTGCCTTGTTGACGGGGTTTTCACGGGTTTATTTAGGCGTACATTATCCGACGGATGTTTGGGCGGGATGGACGAATGGGACGCTGACGGCGCTATTGGTTTATTATGTTGTTTTCAAGAAGGATTTCGAATAATGGAAACCTTATGCCCGAATACGCCCTTATGGCTGCGCAACGGTCATGCGGACACAATATTTGCCAAATTCATTCAACGCCCCGCACCTGCCTACCGCCGCGAGCTGCTGCCGGACAGTACGGGACGAACTTTGGTTGCCTGTGATTTTGTCGATGCTGCCGATCCCGATGCACCTTTAGTAGTTTTGTTTCACGGATTGGAGGGCAGCAGCCGCAGCCATTACGCCGTTGAATTGATGCGCGCGGTCATTGAAAAAGGCTGGAACGGCGTGGTAGTGCATTTCCGCAGTTGCGGCGGCGTGGAGAATACCGCGCCTGTGTTTTATCATTTGGGCGATACGCGGGAAATCGGCTTTATGCTGGAAATGCTGTCTGAACGCTACCGCAGGATTTATGCTGCGGGCGTGTCTTTGGGCGGCAATGCGCTGGCAAAATATTTGGGCGAATACGGCAGTCTGGGCATGGCTGCTGTCCCTTACGCCGCTGCCGCCGTCTCTGCGCCGGTGGATGCGGCAGCGGCAGGCACGCGCTTTGATAAGGGAATGTCAAAACTGCTCTACACCCGCTATTTTTTAAAATCTTTATTGCCCAAAGCCGCCGCAACAGGTTTTCAGGCGACCTCGTTGAAAGAATGCAAAACGCTGGGGGATTTTGACGACAGGTTTACCGCGCCGCTGCACGGTTTCGCCGACCGGCATGATTATTACCGCCGCGCTTCGTGCAAGCCTTGGCTGAAAACCGTACGCACGCCGCTTTTGCTGCTCAACGCCGTCAACGACCCGTTTCTACCGCCGAAAGCCTTGCCGACGGTAGAAGAGGTTTCGTCCGCCGTTACGCTGCTGCAACCCCAATACGGCGGACACGCTGCGTTCGTCAGCCGCGACAAAGGTCGTCTGAACCTGCAATGGCTGCCGCAAACCCTGCTGGCGTATTTTGAGGCATTCGAGTAAACGGAAGGTTTTTCAGCCGGAAGTTTTGTTATAAAATGCCCCGAACCTGATTTAGGATTTATTTAGAAACAAAGGAAAATTATGCAAGAAACCAACGGATACCCCGATAAACGTCCGGACGGCCCGGAAGGCCGCTGGGAACGGGACGTGTTGCGCGACGTACTGCTTGCCGCCTATAAAGAGCAGCGGCGCGCCCGTTTTTGGCGCAACTTCTGGCGGATTATCGGCGTCCTGCTGATTGCCGCATTATGGTTCGGTTCGGACGACGGCACGGCCGGACAAGGGCTGGCCACAGGTAAAGAGCATACGGCAGTCATCACATTGGAAGGCGAAATAGGCGGCGGCATGGACGATCAGGTCAAAATGCTGCGCGACAGCATGGAGGCGGCCTACAACAATCCGAATGCAAAAGGCATCGTCATCCGCGCCAACAGCCCCGGCGGTTCGCCCGTTATCTCCAATACCGCTTTTAACGAGATACGTCGTTTAAAAAGCGAACATAAAAACATTCCCGTCTATGTTGTTGCTGAGGATATGTGCGCCTCCGGCTGCTACTACATCGCTGCTGCCGCGGACAAAATTTATGCCAACCCCTCCAGCATTGTCGGCAGTATCGGCGTGATCGGCGGCGGTTTCGACGTAACCGGACTGATGGAAAAATTAGGTATCAAACGTCGTCTGAAAACCGCAGGCAGTAATAAAGGCATGGGCGACCCTTTTACCCCCGAAACGCCCGAACAGGGGAAAATCTGGGAAGGTATACTGTCAGATACCCATCAAGAATTCATCAAGGCCGTCAAGCTCGGGCGTGGTGAAAAATTGAAGGACAAAGAGTATCCTGACGTATTCAGTGGTCGTATTTATGTAGGCCTTGAAGCAAAAAAAGTCGGACTGATTGACGACTTCGGCAGCGTTTACAGCATCGCCCGCGATGTCGTCAAAGCCCCTGAGCTGGTCAGTTATATGCCCGAAGACGATTTCAGAAAAATTCTGAGCCGTCGCTTTGGTGCGCAAGTCAAAGCTGAAGTGGAAAAAACATTGTCGAAAATGTGGTAAGGCAATACAAACAAAATGTCGTCTGAAAAGCTTTCAGACGACGTTTTGTTTTGGAGGATATTGATTCTGCGGAAAATGAAGAGAGGAATATCGTAATAGCGGTAAGCGGGTATTTACATCCATTTAGAACCGAATTCCTTCATTCGTAGCATGGGCTTTGCCCACGGAAGAGCTGCCCGAATATCGCGTAGCAGATCAACGTTAAACCGGTATCATGTTGTCTCGTCGTAGTCAAAGAACAATTCCCAAAGGTAACTATGCATCAAGTGTATTGGTTGCAAATTATCCGTTCTATTTTTGGCTTTCTTTAAAACAGGTTGGAGAAAGGTCGTCTGAAAGCCGACAATATCAGCTTTCAGACGACCTTTTGCTGTTTTCAAACCCGAATCAGTCAAACAGTTCGCCGACTTTGTCCCAGAACGATTTTTTACGCGGGGTTTGGCTGCGGTCAAGGCCGGTGGAGATTTTTTCGAACTCTTCCAGCAACTCTTTCTGGCGGTCGGTCAGGTTGACCGGCGTTTCCACCACAACGTGGCAGTACAAATCGCCCGTCGCGCTGGAGCGTAGGGATTTGATGCCTTTGCCTTTGACGCGCATACGGCGGCCGGTTTGCGTTTCTTTCGGGATGTTCAGTTTGACTTTGCCGTCCAAAGTCGGAACTTCGACTTCGCCGCCCAAGGCTGCGACGGCGAAACTGATGGGCAGCTCGCAATGCAAATCCAAGCCGTTGCGCTCGAAGATTTTGTGTTCTTTGACGCGGACGTTGACGTACAAATCGCCTGCGGGCGCACCGTGCGTACCCGGTTCGCCTTCGCCGCTCAAGCGGATGCGTTGACCGTCGTCGATGCCGGCGGGAATATTGACCTCAACGGTTTTGCTGGTTTTGGTGCGGCCTTCGCCACGGCATTTGACGCACGGATCTTTGATTTCCTTGCCTGTGCCGTGGCAGGTCGGACAGGTCTGCTGCATTTGGAAAATGGCTTGGCGGACGTGTACCGTACCGGAACCGTGACAGGTCGAACAAGTTGATGCGGACGTACCGGGTTTTGCGCCGCTGCCGTGGCAGACATCACATTCTTCGTAGGTCGGGATGTTGATGCGTTTTTTGATGCCTTTGGCGGCATCTTCCAGCGTGATTTCGACGCCGACCTGCAAATCCGCGCCTTGATAGTTTTGCTGGCGGCCGCCGCCCCCGCCTCCGCCGAACATTTGGCTGAAGATGTCGGAAAAGTCGAAGCCTTGCGCGCCGCCGAACCCGCCAAAACCGCCGAATCCGCCCGCGCCGCCGCCCATGCCCTGTTCGAACGCGGCATGGCCGTATTGGTCGTACATGGCGCGTTTTTCTTTGTCGGACAAGGTGTCGTAGGCTTTTTGAACTTCTTTAAATTTTTCTTCCGCTTCTTTGTCGCCGGGATTGCGGTCGGGGTGGTATTTCATCGCCAGCTTGCGGTAGGCTTTTTTGATTTCGTCGTCGCTCGCACCGCGCGCCACGCCGAGTGTTGCATAAAAATCTTGGTTGCTCATGATAGTAATGGTTGTTGAATATGTGTAAAAACTAGACCGGATATATGGGTGGGGTGGGGAAAACTCAAGTGTCTGAATAAAAGGTCGTCTGAAAAATACCGTTCTGTTTTCAGACGACCTTTGTCAAACCGACCTAACGACAACCTGCTATAATCCCTCCTTTATTTTTCCTAACGTTTTCAAGCGAAAAACAGAATGACCATGCAAGAACATTACCAGCCCGCCGCCATCGAGCCTGCGGCGCAGAAAAAATGGGATGACGCCCGTATTTTCAACGTCTCCGAAGACGCTTCCAAACCCAAATACTACTGTCTCTCCATGTTCCCCTACCCCAGCGGCAAGCTGCACATGGGGCATGTGCGCAACTACACCATCGGCGACGTATTGAGCCGCTTCAAACTCTTAAACGGCTTCAACGTCATGCAGCCTATGGGTTGGGACGCGTTCGGCATGCCGGCGGAAAATGCGGCGATGAAAAACAACGTCGCCCCCGCTGCTTGGACCTACGACAACATCGAATACATGAAAACCCAGCTCAAAAGCCTGGGTTTTGCGATTGACTGGGAGCGCGAAGTCGCCACCTGCAAACCCGAATACTACCGCTGGGAACAATGGCTGTTTACCAAGCTGTTTGAAAAAGGCATCGTCTATCGCAAAAACGGCACGGTGAACTGGGACCCGGTCGACCAAACCGTCCTTGCCAACGAGCAAGTCATCGACGGGCGCGGCTGGCGTTCGGGCGCGTTGATCGAAAAACGCGAAATTCCGATGTATTACTTCAAAATCACCGATTACGCCGAAGAGCTGCTCAACGACTTGGACAAGCTGGAACACTGGCCGGAACAAGTCAAAACCATGCAACGCAACTGGATCGGCAAATCTCGCGGTATGACCGTGCGCTTCGCCGTTTCAGACGACAGCAAACAAGGTTTGGAAGGCGATTACGCGAAATTCCTGCAAGTTTATACCACCCGTCCCGACACGCTGATGGGCGCAACTTATGTTGCCGTTGCCGCCGAGCATCCGCTGGCAACCGCCGCAGCCGCCGACAAACCCGAATTGCAGGCATTTATCGCCGAATGCAAAGCCGGTTCGGTTGCCGAAGCCGATATGGCGACGATGGAGAAAAAAGGCGTGCCGACCGGTCGTTTTGTCATTAATCCTCTCAGCGGCGACAAGCTGGAAGTGTGGATTGCCAACTATGTATTGTGGGGCTACGGCGACGGCGCGGTAATGGCGGTTCCGGCGCACGACGAACGCGATTTCGAGTTCGCCACCAAATACAGCCTGCCGAAAAAACAGGTCATTGCCGTCGGCGACAACGCATTTGACGCAAACCAATGGCAAGAATGGTACGGCGACAAAGAAAACGGCGTATTGGTCAACAGCGGCGACTTGGACGGCATGAATTTTCAGACGGCATTCGACGCCATCGCCGCCAAGCTGCAAAGCCAAGACGCAGGCGAACCGAAAACCCAATACCGCCTGCGCGACTGGGGTATTTCGCGCCAACGCTACTGGGGCTGCCCGATTCCCATCGTCCATTGCGAAAAATGCGGCGACGTACCCGTCCCCGCCGACCAACTGCCCGTCGTCCTGCCTGAAAACGTCGTACCCGACGGCATGGGTTCGCCACTGGCAAAAATGCCCGGGTTTTACGAAACCACCTGTCCATGTTGCGGCGGCGCGGCGAAACGCGAAACCGACACCATGGACACCTTCATGGAATCGAGCTGGTATTTCTTCCGCTATATGTCGCCCAAGTTCGCAGAAGGCATGGTATCGACTGAAGCCGCGAAATACTGGGGCGCGGTCGACCAATACATCGGCGGTATCGAACACGCGATTCTGCACCTCTTGTACGCGCGCTTCTTCACCAAACTGATGCGCGACGAAGGCTTGGTCAGCGTGGACGAACCGTTTGAACGCCTGCTCACGCAAGGCATGGTCGTCTGCGAAACCTACTACCGCGAAAACGCCAACGGCAGCAAAGACTGGATCAACCCCGCCGATGTCGAATTGACTTTCGACGACAAAGGCCGCCCCGTTTCCGCCGTCCTCAAAGCCGACGGACTGCCCGTCGTCATCAGCGGCACGGAAAAAATGTCCAAGTCCAAAAACAACGGCGTCGATCCGCAAGAGCTGATTAACGCCTACGGCGCGGACACCGCCCGTCTGTTCATGATGTTCGCCGCACCGCCCGAACAGTCCCTCGAATGGAGCGACAGCGGCGTCGAAGGCGCACACCGCTTCCTGCGCCGCCTGTGGCGCACCGTTTACGAATACCTGAAACAAGGCGAAGCAGTCAAAGCGTTTGCAGGCAACCAAGACGGTTTGTCTAAAGAACTCAAAGACCTGCGCCACAAACTGCACGCCACCACCGCAAAAGTCAGCGACGACTACGGCCGCCGCCAGCAGTTCAACACCGCCATCGCCGCCGTGATGGAATTGCTCAACCAATACGACAAAACCGACACCGGCAGCGAACAAGGCCGCGCCGTCGCTCAAGAAGTATTGGAAACCGCCGTACGCCTGTTGTGGCCCATCGTGCCGCACATCTGCGAAACCCTGTGGAGCGAATTGAACGGCGCGAAACTGTGGGAAGCAGGCTGGCCGACCGTCGATGAAGCCGCCTTGGTCAAATCCGAAATCGAAGTGATGGTTCAAGTCAACGGCAAACTACGCGGCAAAATCACCGTCGCCGCCGACGCCTCCAAAGCCGACCTCGAAGCCGCCGCACTCGCCACCGAAGGCGCGGTGAAATTCATGGAAGGCAAGCCTGCCAAGAAAATCATCGTCGTACCGGGCAGACTGGTGAACATCGTGGTGTAAAGCCGATCGGCATTGATTGCTGTAATTAGGAAAGGTCGTCTGAAAACTTGGAAACAGGGTTTTCAGACGACCTTTTTAAGGTAGATTGGGTTGTCTGCATTACAGACCTCAAATATAGTGGATTAACTTTAAACCAGGACGGCGTTGCCTCGCCCTAGCTCAAAGAGAACGATTCTCTAAGGTGCTGAAGCACCAAGTGAATCGGTTCCGTACTATATGTACTGTCTGCGGCTTCGTCGGTCTTGTCCTGATTTAAATTTAATCCACCATAACTTAATCTCAAAATCCAAAACATGAATTTATTTTTCGATACCGAATTGGGAAAGCAGCAAAATAAAGCAACCCACAAAATCCGTGTAATGAGCGAGGCTTGGCTAGAAAAAAACGGCTACTGCCCCTGTTGCGGAAGCAAGCCGATGCAGAGATTTACCAATAACAAACCTGTTGCAGACCTCTTTTGTCCAAACTGTCACGAGCAATATGAATTAAAGAGTAAAAATCAAAAAACTATAGGTAACAGTGTGCCTGACGGTGCATATCACACCATGTTGGAGCGCATCCAGTCAGATACCAACCCCAACTTTTTCTTTCTTGCATATAAAAAAGCGGATTATTCCATACAGCAATTGGTGCTCGTACCTAAACATTTCATAACACCGGACATGATTATTCCCAGAAATAAAGGCATTAAAAACCGACCACACCACATCATGTGCTCCATTAATCTTGTACCTTTACCTGAAAGCGGCAAAATATTCTTAATAGACAATTCCCGCATTATCGAACCCGAAATTGTTCTGAAAAAATGGCAATCCAATCTATTTTTACGCAACCAAAATGCGGAACGCAAAGGCTGGCTTTTGGCTATTATGAAATGTATCGACCAACTCCCCAAAGAATTCACATTGTCGCAAATGTATGAATTTGAAAACAAACTATCTATCCAATTTCCCCAAAACAACCATATCAAAGACAAAATCCGCCAACAGTTGCAAATTTTGCGTGATCAAAATATGATCGAATTCATTGGTCGCGGACTTTACAGAAAAATCAACAAATTGCCCCCAACTCCCAAGGCGTTTTGATTTCAAATCATGATATTGAATTCACAAGGGATATTTATTCTTCTGCCATTCTGAAAACAGTTGAAGTACAACGCAATATCGCTGCAAAGGGCAGCAGCCGTAAGAAGGTTGGAGAATTGCTGGCAATTTATGAGTGATTTCGACAAACCGGCTGAAGAAGCCGCCATTTATCAAAACCGTTTGAAAAAAATCGTTTCAGACGACCTTGTCCTCTACAACGAAAATTCCCTTAACGCCATGCAAAAGATAAATGCCGGTTATGAAGTTTGGTTCAATGAAAATTGAAGGCTTATTGTTTCAAAAATATGAGTTTTACCGATTTTTGGAAAGACCAGAATACAATATTAATTGGAAAGACCATCTATCTAGATGAAATTTGACCCCTTAACGAACGTTTTTAAACAAAATCGAGAAAACATATGGACTGGTTTCAGATCATCATCAACTGCATCGTGTTTATTGGCACTGCCGTTGTCGTTATCGTCGGTCTCTGGCTTGCATACGCCATTCCGGTAATGCTCCTTTGGTTTGTTGCCGGTTTTTTCTACAACATCATCCGTTTTTTCCTACCATTCCTGCCAAGCAGCGACGAAATTGCAGATAATTTATTCAAGTCATCACCTAGAAAAAGTTCTTACAGCGGCAAAACTGAAATACAGAAACAATACGAATTGAACGAACACATCAGGCAGCAGCAAATGAATGCTCAACGAAACCAACGGTAAAAAAGCCCCTTGTACCAACCGGACAAAAGATTACTATCCGACAATGGTTTATTTATCATCATCCGTGATACCTTATTTATTATTGAAATCAAATTCCAACAAACCCCTAGTTCAGTAGATGAGAAATTACAAACTTGCGACTTTAAGAGAAAACAATATACAAAATTGGTTACTCTTTAGGTTGGCGGGTTGAATATGTCTATGTTTTAAATGACTGGTATAACAAACCAGAATATAAGGATGTTTTAGATTATATTATCTGTGTTAACTGTCATTACCAATTTAATACGATTCCCTTAAGGTGGTTTGGACTACCTGATGGTGAAATGAATGAATAAATACCATATTTAAAACACAGCCGTTCAAGGTCGTCTGAATATCATTTCAGACGACCTTTCACCAATCCCCGCCGTTTTCCGTCTTTCTGCCATTGTGATAAAGTAGCCCGACCTTTTGTTCAAAATACGCGGATTCCGCCACACAGCTTATGGAAACATCCTGTCTTAACAGCCAACAGCTCGTCAACATGGTTCAACAGGGCGAAGGAGGCGACTATTTGGACGGCAGCTACCGTTTTGAAACCTTGTGCAGCGGCATTTCCCTGCACGGCGGCAGCCTGACCGCGCGCAAAACATTCCAAAGCACGCGCCTGTCGGAGCCATACATCGCGTTTGTCCTGCTGCTCGAAGGCAGTTTGGATTTCGGCATCAATCGCAAACGTTACCGTATTGAGGCTGAAGGCGGACATGTCCTATTGATTGCGTGCGACGAGGAAATCTTATTCAGCCGTTATTTGTATGAAGGCGGGCATACGGCGAAACTGACGCTCAAGGGGCTAGACCGCTGGCTGGCGCGCCCGCAATATGCGGGTTTGCTGCAGGCGGTTTATCGGGAAAAAGTCAGACATTGGCCGCTGGACAGTAGTTTGCGCCGCCTTGCTTTAAGCAGCTTGAAGGGGGCGGAGCACGGCGGATTGGCGGACGACTTACAGCGTGAAGCGGACGTGTTGCAACTTTTGGCTGGACTATGGACGGATTTTCTCAACCGCTATCCCTATACCGAAACCGCCGCCGAACCGCCTCATCCTTCGGAAAGTTTCATCCGTCTGCTCAACCAGGCATTCGATGCGGGTGCGCACCAAGTATCTGCACTTGCCGACGCGCTGTATATCAGCGAGCGGACGCTGCAACGCCGCCTGAAAGAATCGTTCGGTACGACGGCGAGCGAGTGGCTGCGGCACAAGCATATGCAATATGCGCTGTATGCTTTGGGTACGGACAGCGTCAGCATAGGCGAAACAGCCTACCGTTGCGGCTACGCCCATGTTTCAAGCTTTACCAAGGCATTTCGCGAATATTTCGGCTGCACGCCGGCGGAGTTGAGAAAACGAGGCGAGTGATAGGGCAATAGTGAAAGGTCGTCTGAAAACCATGTTTCAGGTTTTCAGACGACCTTTGTTCATATGAACCTATTAGATGCTTGACGGCGTTCGGAGCGGAAAGATTTGAGGTATAGTGGATTAACTTTAAACCAGTACGGCGTTGCTTTGCCGTACTATCTGTACTGTCTGCGGCTTCGTCGTCTTGTCCTGATTTAAATTTAATCCACCATACTTCAAATCGTAGCGTGGGCTATGCCCGCGAAATACAAAATCTTGTCGAGACTATTCCGCCTTATGTGTTCCGTAGGCAAAGCCCACTCTACGGCTGCTAAAAATAAGTGAAGCATTCATAAGCGGGGGACTACATAAAAACAGAGGTCGTCTGAAAACCCGAAATACGGTTTTCAGACGACCTTTTTCTTACGCTTTATGGTTTACACGAACCTTATTCGCCGTAATAGGCTTTGGTCAAGATTTCTTCCATGTCGGCGACCAATGCGAGACGCGGGTTGGCGGGGGTGCATTGGTCTTCGAAGGACAGCATTGCCAGTTCTTTGCGGCCGTCGATAAAGGTTTTTTCGTCTATGCCTTGTTCTTTGAACGACATTTTGATGCCGACGTTGACTGCCAGTTCATGACAGGCGCGGGCGAAGGATTCTACGCCTTCGGCCGGGGTGGCGCATGGCAGGCCTAAGGTACGGGCGATTTCCTGATATTTCAGGTCGGCTTTGTAGTAGTTGTACTTCGGCCAGGTGGCGGTTTTCTGCGGGCGCGTGCCGTTGTAGCGGATGACGTGCGGCAGCAGGATGGCGTTGGCGCGGCCGTGCGGAACGTGGTATTTGCCGCCGATTTTGTGCGCCATTGAGTGGTTGATGCCGAGGAATGCGTTGGAGAATGCCATGCCTGCGATGGTGGAAGCGTTGTGCATGTGTTCGCGCGCTTCGGGGTCGGATGCGCCGTGTTTGTAGGAGCGTTCGAGGTATTGGAACACAAGTTTGATGGCTTGCAGGGCGAGGCCGTCGGTAAAGTCGTTGGCGAGCACGGAAACGTATGCTTCTACGGCGTGGGTCAGTACGTCCAGACCGGTGTCGGCGGTTACGCCGGCGGGGACGGTCATGGTAAACGCGGGATCGACGATGGCGATGGTCGGGGTCAGCGAGTAGTCGGCGATGGGGTATTTTTTGTCGCCGTCGCTGATGACGGTAAACGGCGTGACTTCGGAGCCTGTGCCCGATGTGGTGGGGATGCCGATGAATTTGGCTTTGCGGCCCAACTCGGGGAAGCGGAAGGCGCGTTTGCGGATGTCCATGAATTTTTGGACGAGGTCTTCAAAATCGACTTGGGGCTGTTCGTAGAAGAGCCACATGGCTTTTGCCGCGTCCATCGGCGAGCCGCCGCCCAGCGCGATGATGGTGTCGGGCTGGAAGCTGCGCATCAAATCCGTGCCTTTATAGACGGTTTGGACACTCGGATCGGCCTCGACATCGGTGAAAAGCTGGATGGTTACTTTGTTTTTGCGTTGGTGGAGCTGGTGGGTCACTTTATCGACGAAGCCCAAATCGACCATCGAACGGTCGGTCACAATCATGACTTTTTCACAGTCTTTCATGTCTTGCAGATATTGGATGGAATCGCGCTCGGAATAGATTTTGGCGGGTACTTTGAACCATTGCATGTTGTTTCTCCGACGGCCTACTTTTTTGATGTTTAACAGGTTGACTGCGCTGACGTTGCCGCCGACGGAGTTTTTGCCGTAAGAGCCGCAGCCCAAGGTCAGGGACGGCAGGAAGGCGTTGTAAACGTCGCCGATGCCGCCGAAGGTGGAGGGCGAGTTCCAAATCACGCGCAGGGCTTTGACGCGGGTGCCGAAGGTTTTTGCCAATTCATGGTCGGCGGTATGGATGGCGGCGGAGTGTCCCAAGCCGTCGAAGGCGACCATTTGTTCGGCAAACTGCAAGCCTTGTTCGGTGGAATCTGCTTTGAGCATTGCCAGTACGGGCGAGAGTTTTTCGCGGGTCAGCGGTTCGTTGGGGCCGACTTCGCGGCATTCGGCGATGATGATGTTGGTTTTTTCAGGCACTTTAAACCCAGCCTGTTCGGCAATCCACGCCGCCGGTTTGCCCACAACGGCGGAATTGAGTTTCGCGCCGCCGCAGTTCGCGCAATTTGCCGTAACGCCGAAGATGAAGTCTTCGAGCATGGCTTTTTCTTTTTTGTTGGCGAAGTACACGCCGTAGGATTTGAACTCTTCGACCAACTCTTTATAAATCTCTTTGTCGGCGATGACGGCTTGTTCGCTGGCGCAAATCATGCCGTTGTCGAACGCCTTGGACATCACGATGTCGTGTGCCGCCTGCTGGATGTTTGCCGTTTTTTCGACATAGGCAGGTACGTTGCCCGCCCCGACGCCGAGCGCGGGTTTCCCGCAGGAATAAGCAGCTTCCACCATCGCATTGCCGCCGGTCGCCAAAATCGTCGCCACACCCGGATGCTTCATCAGCGCGGAAGTACCTTCCATAGACGGTTTTTCAATCCACTGGATACAGTTTTCCGGCGCGCCGGCGGCAATCGCGGCATCGCGCACGATTTGGGCGGCGTGGGCGGAACACTGCTGGGCGGAAGGGTGGAACGAGAAAATAATCGGATTGCGGGTTTTTAGCGCAATCAGGGATTTGAAAATGGTGGTGGAAGTCGGATTGGTGGTCGGCACGATACCGCAGACGACCCCGACCGGATCGGCGATTTCGGTAATGCCGGTTACATCGTCTTCACTGATGACGCCCACGGTTTTCAAATCGCGCAGGCGGCGCACGACGTTTTCGCAGGCAAACAGGTTTTTGGTCGCCTTATCTTCAAATACACCGCGTCCCGTTTCTTCAACCGCGTGCATGGCGAGTACACCATGTTTGTCCAGCGCGGCAATGGAGGCTTTGGCAACGATATAATCAATCTGCTCCTGATTCAGCTTGCGAAACTCGTCCAACGAGCGCAAACCCTTTTCAACCAAACTGTTGACCTCGGCTACGGCGGGGCTGACGACATTGTCGGCTGATGCGTTCATGGTGTATCTCCTTGATATAAGGTGGCAATAAAGACGATAAATTTTCACTACGATTACTATAAGTAATTTTGTTACATTTCTCTTTGACTTACATCACAAACCATGCATGCTGTTTTCAGACGACCTCTTTCAGGATTTTTCTGTTTTTAATACATTGAAATAAAATCATTTTAACGAGTTTGACAAAAGGGGCCGCCGAGTTTCCCCCTTTGCCATATCGCTATTGTTTTACCTGCTGCAATTCATATGGAAACGAAATTCGTCGGATTTTGTATCAAAATTACAAATGAATCAGACAAAGCTAAATAAAGAAAAAAGGAAAAAGGTCGTCTGAAACCTTGAAGTCAAAGTTTCAGACGACCTTTTGATGATTGGAAGAAAAATCCGTCTAGTCAATCGAATAGCCGCGAAGGTATTGCGTGCGTTCGCGCGTCATGCGGGTGTCGCATTGGAGCTTGAGGTATTCGGCATGAGCAGGGCTGTCAGCCTGGGCAGCAGCCTGTTGGCAGTTTTGGATCTTGTTCTGAATCCAGGCACGCTGTTCGGTGAGCAGTTCTTTTTGAACAGTATGTTCCATTCCGTCCCATATTCTTTGAATTTCGGAATCTGCATTGCGGTTTTGGCTGCGTGCATTGTCCAGATCGCTTTGCGAGAACGACGGCTCTTCGCGTTTCGCTTCTGTATCAGGATGCAGGATTTCGGTTTCCAATCCTGCTGCCTGCGGCACGCCCGATGCTTGGCTGGCAGCATTGTTTTCCAGAATATCTTCCGGAGAAACGACAGGCGGCTCATCGTGTTTGCTTTTTAACAACTTCATAGCATCTTCTTTGCTGACTGCCTTGCCGTCAATCATCACAATACTTTTAACACCGTAGGGCAGCAGCAGCGAGGACAGCGTGCGTGCCGTCATGGAGACAGTGTTGTCTTCCAAAACGGCGTTGCCGTCTTTATCAGGCGTATAACGTACGGAAGTTGAAAGCGTATTGTCGGCAAATTTCAAATTGCTGCCTGTCAGCTTTTGTTCCAGTATTTCGGCTAAAGTCGTTTCGCTGTAAATCAAAGGGCTATTATCTTCCGCTGCATTAAGGACATCGGCAGGAACTCGGATGCTTAAATCCGCACCGCATATGGTTTTGTTGTCTTCATCAATTTGTTGGGCATTGTTTAAGCCGATTTCCAGTTCGGAACCGGCAGCAATGACTTTGTCCGCATCGACAAATTGGCGGCTGTCGTTGCGGGCAAATGCGCGCGCTTCCTGGCGGATAATGTTTTGGATTTGTGTTTTGATGCTTTGGATGGCGGCGGGATGATTGCATTCCAAAGCCTGCTTGGGCTCATCCTTGCCGCACGCGGCCAATATCAGGACGAGCGGCAAAGCCAGCAGTTTTTTGTTCATAAATATCTCCTTGATGCGGTTGCAGACCAGACCGGACTGCTTTTCAGACGACCATCATAACAAAAGCACTTGCAGCAAGTAAATGTTGCAAGTGCTTTTTCAACGAACCGTTATAAATGCTTACTTATTTGGTGATGACATTTACAAAACCGGAAAGGATTGCCGCGTTAATCAAGTCCACGAAGAACGCGCCGACCATAGGCACAATCAAGAAGGCTTTGTGCGAAGGACCGAAGGTCTGCGTGATGGATTGCATATTGGCAACGGCGGTCGGCGTTGCGCCCAAGCCGAAGCCGCAGTGTCCTGCCGCCAAAACTGCTGCATCGTAGTCGCGCCCCATAAAAACGTAGGTGGCGAATGTCGCGTACAGAATCATCACGACGGTTTGTACGGCGAGAATGATGGTTACAGGACCCGCCAGACCGGTCAGTTCCCACAATTTCAGGTTCAAAAGCGCCATTGCAAGGAAAAGCGACAGGGAGGCATTGCCGAATACGTCGATGGCGCGGTCGAACATATTGACTTTAAACGCAGAAGTCAGAATGTTGCGGATGACGACACCGGCAAACAGACACCATACGAATTTCGGCAAGTCATACAGATATTCTTTGTCGAAGCCGTCCACAATTTCGGCAAATGCCAAACACGCTGCAAACATGGCAAGCGTTTCGACGGCGGATTCGGCGGTAATCAGGCGGGTGCGCTTCGCTTGTTCGAACACGTCGTCGGCATGTTCGTCTGAATTTGCCTTTTGTCCGCTTTGATCGATGGGTTTGCGTCCCATTTTGTTGATCAGACGGCGCGCAACCGGGCCGCCGATCAGGCCGCCGAATACCAAACCGAACGTGGCGGAAGCCATACCCAATCCGGTAGCACCGACCAAGCCGAATTTGTTTTCAAAGTCAGGACCCCATGCGCCTGCGGTACCGTGTCCGCCGGTCAGGGTAATAGAGCCGGTAATCAGACCGATAAGCGGATCCAGTCCTAAAACCTTCGCCAAGCCGACGCCGACAAAGTTCTGCACGATGATAAACGCCCCTACGACGGCGGTGAAAATCACCAACGGCAGACCGCCCGCTTTCAGGCGGGAAAAGTCCGCGCTCAAACCGATAGAAGTGAAGAAAATCAGCATGAATGCATCTTGCAGCGGTTTTTCAAATTTGAAGCTCACGCCGTAGGCTTGATGCAGTGCAAACAGGACAATCGCAGCAATCAAGCCGCCTGCCACAGGCTCGGGAATGTTGAAATCGCGCAGGAATTTGACTTTGTTTACCAAAACCTTACCAATCAACAAAACCAATGTGGCGGCAATCAACGTGTAGTAACTGTTAAATTCCCATTCCATAATTGTTTTACCTCTCAAAATCTCAAAAATGTTTTTCTTAAATCCGCTTTGCGGAATCAAACTGTTGGATATTAGGGGATGGGTTAAAGATTGTCAAAGAATAGTTAGGATTTCAGGCATTTTTATACGGAATACTAAGCAAATAAATGAAATATTTTTTTAATCATGGCATTACTTTTGACTACTTATTGATTGTTTGTGAATGGTTTATAGGTGTCAATTAAACATTGTTGACAATATATAAATCGGTTTCTAGAAAAACGTCGTTATCAAAAACAGTACTTTCTTAGTGTTCAGACGACCTTTGGCACACGTCTGTCCATCATTGCCAGGATGATACAGAAAAGTTAATATCCGTTAAATTATGGCAATCGCTGTCATACATAACAACCTACAAAGGAGCAAACTATGAACTTTCTGACTGCCGTCAGCCGGCAAATGACCCGATTCACCGCACTGATTATCGTCCTTGCCTCTATCGTCGCCTTTATCGAACCCGCTACCTTTTCATGGGTGAAAGGCGACACGCAAGTCGTCGTACTCGGCATCATTATGCTCGGCATGGGCATGACTCTAGGCAAAGAAGACTATCAAATTTTGGCTAAACGCCCGCTCGATATTTTCATCGGCGCAGTTGCCCAATACACCATTATGCCGCTGCTCGCCATCGGTATCGCCAAAGCCTTCAACCTTTCGCCCGGATTGACGCTGGGTCTGGTTTTGGTCGGTACTTGCCCGGGCGGGGTTTCGTCCAACATCATGAGTTTCCTTGCCAAAGGCGATGTTGCCTTCTCAGTCGGCATGACCACCGTCTCTACCGTCCTCGCCCCCGTTATGACGCCGCTGTGGATGACTTACCTCGTGGGACAAACCGTCGAAATGGACGGCTGGGGCATGTTCAAGTTTATGTTGCTCGTTACCCTGTTGCCTGTCGTTATCGGTTCTGCCGCTAATATGTTGCTGCACAAAAAACACTGGTTTGAAGATGTTCGCGCCATCATGCCCGCCGTTGCCGTTGCCGCCTTTGCCTGCATTGTTGGCGGTGTTGCCGCCGTCCACGGCCACCGTTTTGCCGAATCTGCCTTAGTTATGGTGCTCGCCATTGCCGCACACAATATCGGCGGCTACATCCTCGGCTATTACAGCGGCGCGCTAACCGGTATGAACACCGCCAAAAAACGTACCATCGCTATCGAAGTCGGCGTACAAAACGCCGGTCTCGCCACGGGTCTGAGCGCCAAATTCTTCCCGGGTAACGCCGAATCCGCCGTCGCCACCGCCGTCGCCTGCGTCTGGCACTCCGTATCGGGAACCGTCTTGGGCAACTTATTCGCTTGGTGGGATAGGCGTAAGCAATAAGCTGCGGTGGTAATTGAGACAATAAGAAGGTCGTCTGAAAAACAGGGTAGGGTTTCCCAACCTTGCTTTTCAGACGACCTTTAGATTTTCATATTGCCGTGGATTCGGTTCTTTCAATATCTATTGGTACGGCCCGATGGTTTGGACACCAGGTTCAAAATTTTCAGCTTAATTAGGGTATTTCCACTGAACCGGCAATTTTGCTTTTCAGACGACCTTTTTTACTCTTCTCTTTTTAAAAGTGCGAAGCCTTCCACTTTGTTCCTTGGGCGTGCGCCCTGCCAGATTTTCGTCCAGCCCGGCGGCGCATCGATATTTTTAGGCTGCTGCACCAGACGGTAGCGGCAGGCAGCATCGTCGATATGGAGTGTCAAGTCGCTGTATTGCGCCCAAGCGATACGGGCGCGGTGGTCTTCGTTGGCGATGCTGATACATTCGAGGTCGTCTGAAAGCCGTTGTTTCAGTTCGGGGGAGAGGGCGGCTTCCATTTGGAGGACGACGGGCGCGTGGCTTTTGGCGGCGTCGAGCCACGGCAGGAACAGGGTCATCAGCAATGCCCACGCCAGCGTAACGCCTGCCGCCCAGTTGGTCACTGCCTGTCTGCCGCGGATGTTTTTGCGGGTAATCGCCCACAGCCACAGCGGGGTAAACAGCAGGGCGACCGCCATCGGTATCGGGTCGACGTCAGGCGTGTAATACGGGCTGAAATAGGCGGCGCGTTCGGCGAGTTTGGCAGGCCAGCCGTAGTTCATGGCGAAGAAGCCTGTCCATAGGAAGATGGCGAAAAGACCGAACGCCATGATGCCGAACCAGTTGATAAACGCCGCCGCGCCGCGCCGCAGTCCGTCCAGTTGCGCCGCGCCGAGCAGGGCGAGCGGGGGCAGCAGCCAAACGAGGTTGTCTTGCAGGCGTTGCGGGTTGACGGTAAGAATGCTGAGGACGATGAGGAACCACGAAATGCACAATACGCTCCAGTTTTTTTCGCGGATGCGGGGGCGGCTTAACGTCCATGCGGCGAGCGGCCACGCGGGCAGCGTGAACCAGAGCAGGTTTTTCAGGTAATAGAACAGGCTGAAGGTCGTCTGAAAACCACCCAAACCACCGAATGCGCCGAGCGAGTGATGTTGCAGCCAGATGGAAAAGAGTTCGGGCTGCGTTCTGGAGAAGATGAGCGGGTAAACCGTCAACAGCGGCAGTCCGATGGCAAACGCGCCGACCAGCGTCAGGTAATAACGTTTGACGCGCCATTGCGCATCGAGCAACAGGGCGGGTGCTAAAAACATCAGCGCGGCGGTCATCAGATAGCCCGATGAAAGCGACAGCAACGCCCAGCCGCAGCCCAGTAGCAGTGAGGCGGTAATGACGCGGCGTTGCGCCAATGAAAAGCCGCACAATATCATGCCCGATGCGGCAAAGGCGGCGGAAGCGGGGTTGAGGAAGTGCGCGACCGAGAGCAGTCCGATGCTGCCGATCAGGATAAGGACGACGCTGCGTCCGTGGTGTCTGCCCAAAAAGTTGAATCCGGCAAAACCGCAGGCGGTCAGTCCGATAATCGTAAAGAAAACGCCCGCAAAACGCGCGGCATCATAAGCGTCCGCCGCCCAAGGCGACAATAGGTGCTTGAACGCCGCCGCCACCCACAAATAGACGGGTGGAATCTGAAAATCCGGCTGTCCCAACACATGGGCAACCAACGGCGTCGCGCCTGCGTCTAAGGCTTCGACGGCGGTAAAGACGGTGGGTTCGGCGGGATTCCACAAGTCGTGCGAAAACACGCCCGGCCACAGCCAGGCAAATGCCATCAGCAGCAAGAGCCAGGGTTTTTCATGGGTTTTGGCAGGTTGTCGCGAATCGGGCGAGGTGTAAGTGAGCATAGCTTTGAGGGGGTTGAATGTATTTTCGTGTAGTTTAGCAAAGATTCGGCGGTAGGTCGTCTGAAAGGAGGGGTTTGGTTTTTAATCTGGCGAAAATGCATTTTCAGACGACGTATAAAGCAAAAAAGACTGCATAAAATGCAGTCTTTTTATTTCAGTAGAGCGGCGATTAGCGTTTGAACAGATTGCCGAATTTGTTGTTGAATTTGTCCACGCGACCGGTGGTGTCGACGATTTTTTGAGTGCCGGTGTAGAACGGGTGGCACAAAGAGCAAACCTCGATGTTGAAGTTGTCTTTTTCCAGCGCGGATTTGGTGACGAATTTGTTACCGCAAGAGCAGGTAACGTTGATTTCGTGGTAATTAGGGTGGATACCTTGTTTCATTTTGTTTCCTTTCGGTTAAGCGGGCATAGGGGATGTACCTATGCTTCAGACAAGAGTCGGATTCTCGCTGTTTTTTTCTGTTCCGTCAAGAGGATATTGCCCGAGAGAGGTTGGTCGGCGTTGCTTTTGTGTTCTTGAAATGATGATTGGGATAATAAGATACTGAATTATTTATCATATTGTTTATTTTGGTAATTTTTTGAGAATTTTTGCTTTATTCTTGAACTTTGTGCAAAATAGGGGTCTGATGACAATATATTTGAAATGAGGAACCGTATAGGGATGAAGGCAAGAGTAAATGGTTTGATTCTGCGAGTAATCGGCGGTTTACTGCCGCCGTCTTATTGCAGCGTTTTGGGTACGCCTGCTAAAAAAGTCCGTGGTTTTTTGGCAAAGAGAGTGTCGCCGCATATCGGCAAAAACGTCAATATTGAAAAAGGTGCGTATGTCATGCCGGATACGGTGATCGGTGATAACTCGGGGGTCGGTGTCAATTGCGAAATATGCTACGGTCTGACGATAGGAAATAATGTCATGATGGGGCCGGAATGTTTGTTTTATTCCAATAATCACAAGTTTAATCGTGAGACTTTGAAATATGAGGGCTATACGGAAATCAATCCGATTGTGATTGAGGATGATGTTTGGATCGGACGGCGCGCGATTATTATGGGCGGGGTCCGGGTAGGTAAAGGGGCAGTCATCGGCGCAGGGGCTGTGGTAACCAAAGATGTGCCGCCGTATTGCGTCGCCGCTGGGAATCCTGCGGTTATCAAGAAGAACCTGATAGAAGATTAAGTACACACATCACGGTTTCCAACCAAATATATATAAAGGTCGTCTGAAAATGTTTTCAGACGACCTTTTTTCGTATCAAAGCAAATTAGCCGCGCCGCCAAGTCGTACCGCCGGCGTTGTCTTCCAGAATGATTTTGTGTTCGTTCAGAAGGTCGCGGATGCGGTCGGACTCTGCCCAGTTTTTATCGGCGCGAGCCTGTTTGCGTCGGGCAATTAAGTCTTCGATTTCTTCGTTGGAGAGGCCGTCTGAAACCGCACCGCCTTGCAGAAACTCGGTCGGATCGCGTTGCAGCAGGCCGATGATACCGCCCAAGGCTTTCAGGCAGCCGGCGAGGTGTACATCATTGGTTTTGTTCACTTCGCCTGCCAGTTCAAACAACACGGCAACGGCTTCGACCGTACCGAAATCGTCGTTCATGGCGGCGTAGAAGCGGCGGGTGTAGTCATTGGCGTTTTCGGACAATTCGAACGCGGCGGCAGGGGTGTTTTTCAAGGTGGTGTACAGGCGTGTCAGTGCGCCTTTTGCGTCGTCTAAATGCGCGTCGGAGTAGTTCAGCGGGCTGCGATAGTGGGCGCGCAGGATGAAGAAGCGCACGACTTCCGGGTCGTATTGTTTCAACACTTCGCGGATGGTGAAGAAGTTGCCCAGCGATTTGGACATTTTTTCGCCGTCCACGCGGATAAAGCCATTGTGCAGCCAGTATTTGACGTGGCTGGCAATGCTTTGCCCGTGGTGGGTTTGCGCGTGGTCATGGCCGCAGGTATGCCCTGTCGCGCCGACACTTTGGGCAATTTCGTTTTCGTGGTGCGGGAACTGCAAATCCGCGCCGCCGCCGTGAATATCGAAAGTATCGCCGAACAGGTCTTCGCTCATGGCGGAGCATTCGATATGCCAACCCGGACGGCCGTTGCCCCACGGGCTTTCCCATGCCGGCTCGCCTGCTTTGGCCGCTTTCCACAACACAAAATCAAGCGGATCGCGTTTGAAACCGTCCACTTCCACGCGCTCGCCTGCGCGCAGATCGTCCAACGATTTGCCCGATAATTGCCCGTAAGCGGAAAACTCGCGCACGGCGTAGTAAACGTCGCCGTTTGCGGCAGGGTATGCCTTGCCGTTTTGAATCAGGGTTTCAATCATGGCAATCATTTGCGGAATGTTTTCCGTCGCCTTCGGCTCGATGTCGGGACGCAACACGCCCAGTGCATCGGCATCTTCGTGCATAGCCTGAATGAAACGCGCGGTCAGTTCGCCGATGGTTTCGCCGTTTTCAGCCGCACGAGCGATGATTTTGTCGTCAATATCGGTGATGTTGCGCACATAAGTGAGCGGATAACCGCACTCGCGCAGCCAGCGGGCAATCATGTCAAACACCACCATCACGCGGGCATGGCCTAAATGGCAATAATCGTAAACAGTCATGCCGCAAACGTACATACGCACGTTTTTAGGGTCGATGGGGGTGAAGGGTTCTTTTTGGCGGGTCAGGGTGTTGTAGATGGTGGTCATGGGTTTTCACTAAGAGGTGTCGTTAGTATATGAGATCGTCTGAAAAGACGTGAGATAACTATTTATGATGTGAATAAAATATAACTTAATGATTTCAGAATGGGTTTATAGTCATTTTGTGTATTTCGTTTGTTTCTCACTCAGTCTTTTGTGCTCAGTCAAATTAGAAATTGCAGGATAATCTTGCATACTCATATTCAGATTCTCCGTATTTCAAGTTCAATACTAAATGCATCTTTTAAATCAATGCCTCTTTGCTGCGCTTGTTCAGCAGTGATGCCGGCTGCAGGAAGCCCAGTTTCACTATCAAACCAAGTGGCAATTGGATAATCCGCTTTCCTGTGGTAATAAACCAATTTTGCTGTTGCACCTTTTTTTGTCAGATTTTTCCATACGGTATCGTCAATATTTGCTGAAAAATAGGTACTTTTTTTATTGTTATCAGCTTTGAATCCTAAAGAGATGCCAATGTTTTCCCACAAACACACTCCCTGACCAAAATAGTCTTCATTCAAAGGCCTGTCGGTATAAAATTCCCCTTGATAAACTGTATCGCTGATTTTTTTTAAGGTAAATTCAGGTTGGTAAACTGCATACGCGGTTGCGCCAGCTGCACGGTTGGTGGTAATCATACAATTCTTTGCATCATAGTTTTCTACCAGTCTGGAAATTTCAAATTTTCCTGGTGCATTTTTAAACGTAACCGTCAATTCGTATTTTTGATGCTTTTTCGGATTCTCCGTTACAACAGGGTCACTTTCTGCTTTGGGCAGTCCGTGAAAGTCATAAGCTGAATCAAACATTTTTCCATCCTCCAAGTTGCAGGCTGATAGCAGAATTGCTGAGCCTATTAAGGTTAATACTTTTTTCATTCCAAAATCCTTTCTGGGTTCGTAATTTTATTAAAAAATTACATCTTCGGATAGTCTAAACCAAATTTAGACTACTAAAAAAATTATTCAGCCTTAAGAATTTCCGTATTTGTTTTAGGTTGTTTTTCTGCTGTTTCTATTTCAACCTGCTCCGCTTCTGCTTTCTCGGCTTCAATGCGTTTTTTCTCAGTCAGGTATTGGTTGATTTGGTGTACCAATTCCTGCGTGCCTTGGTGGGTCAGCGCGCTGATTTGGAAGAGACGCGGGGTTTCCATGTCGAATTGGAAGCGGTCATCTGGTTTGGGGTAATCCCAGCCGATGGCTTCGAGGAAGGCGGCGGTGCGTGCTTGGGCTTCTTCTTCGTCGAGCATGTCGAGTTTGTTCAGCACGAGCCAGCGTGGTTTATCGTAGAGTTCTTCGTCGTATTTGCGCAGTTCGTTGATGATGGCGAGGGCTTCTTCGGCGGGGTTGACGGTTTCGTCGAAGGGCGCCAAATCGACGACGTGCAGCAGCAGGCCGGTACGTGATAAGTGTTTGAGGAAACGATGGCCGAGGCCTGCGCCTTCTGCCGCGCCTTCAATCAGGCCGGGGATGTCTGCCATGACGAAGCTGTGGTTTTCGTCGATGCGCACGACGCCTAAATTCGGATGCAGGGTGGTGAAGGGGTAGTTGGCGATTTTGGGGCGCGCGGCGGATACGGCGGTAATCAGGGTGGATTTACCGGCGTTGGGCATGCCTAATAAGCCGACATCGGCGAGGACTTTGAGTTCGAGTTGCAGGGAACGGGTTTCTCCTTCTTCTCCGGGCGTGGATTGTTTGGGGGCGCGGTTGACGGACGATTTGAAGTGGATATTGCCCAAACCGCCTTTGCCGCCTTTGGCGAGACAGACGCGCTGGCCGTGGTGGGTGAGGTCGGCGACGATTTCGTCGGTGTCGAGGTCGCGGATAAGGGTGCCGACGGGCATTTTGAGGACGATGTCGTCCGCCCCTGCGCCGTAGCGGTCGGAGCCGTGGCCTTTTTCGCCGTTTTTGGCTTGGTAGCGTTTGACGAAGCGGTATTCAACGAGGGTGTTGGTGTTTTCGTCGGCTTCTGCCCAGACGCTGCCGCCTTTGCCGCCGTCGCCGCCGTCGGGGCCGCCGCGCGGTACGAATTTTTCGCGGCGGAAACTGGTTGCGCCATTACCGCCTTTGCCTGCGGCGACTTCGATTTTTGCTTCGTCGATGAATTTCATGGTGTTCTCTTGTATTTTGGGTTTCAGACGACCTTTTGTGCGGAGGTCGTCTGAAAAAATGGGAATGGGGGATATTATAAGGGATATGGGGGATGTGCGCCCGTTTCTCTGTCCCGCTTGTTTTTTTGCCTGATGTTTTGTGAAAACAGCCGTCCTGAAATCGCGGTTTCGGACGGCTGTTTGCTTTTTTGGGATTATTTGGCAGTTTTTTGTTCTTCGCGTACTCTGTCTGCAAGCAGGTCTATGGTTTTCATACCTGATTCCCAGTCAGCAAATTCGACTTTGTATTTGCCACCGACAATGACGGTAGGCGTGCCGTCAATTTTGTAGGTGTTGGTCAGCTCTGCCATTTTGTCTGCGCGGGTTTGGCTTTCGGGGGATTCGTAGGCGGCGAGGACTTTTTTGCCGTCAAAAGCGGTTTGCTCGTTCAACCATTTTTTGAGAGTTTCAGGGTCTTGCAGTTTGACTTTCTGATTAACCATAGCATCAAAGATATGGCTGTTTGCAATGTCTTTGGTGTCTGCGACCGCCATATCGACGGCGGCAGCAAGGCGCGCCAACGGTTTCATCTCATCGCCCCAAACAACGTGTTCAGTACGAAGGTAGGTGTCGTCTTTGAAGGTTTTGACGTGTTTGCTCAAAACGGGCTCGAGGTGGGCGCAGTGCGGACAGAAGTAGCCGAAAAATTCGAGGACTTCGACTTTGCCTGCCTGCTGTTGGGGAATAGGCGTGCTGAGAGTGGTGTAGTTAAGCCCTTCAACCAAAGCGACAGGCGCAGCGGAGGCTGCTGAAGCCGCAGGCGCACTGTCGGCAGGAACGCTGGTTTGGACTTTGTTGTCGCAGGCGGTCAGGGCCAGCAGAGCAGCAGCGAGGGTAAGGGTTTTCAGTTTCATGTTTACTCCGTGATAGTTTGGTTAAATGGGAGATTTTATTGCATTTTGGCGGTTTGATATATGGTTTGATGTGAAAAAGACAGTTTCATGTAGGGAAATGATGGTGTTGAAAGAGGTCGTCTGAAAAAGTGTTCTGTTCGATTCTGTCGTACAATACGCGCTTTCAGACGACGTCTGGACTTTTGAAGGAATAAAACGGATGAATTTGTTAGGGGCTTTGGCCAAGGTCGGTAGCTTAACGATGGTGTCGCGCATACTTGGATTTGTGCGCGATACGGTAATTGCCCGAGCGTTTGGTGCAGGTATGGCGACCGACGCATTTTTTGTGGCGTTCAAACTGCCGAACCTGTTGCGCCGCGTATTTGCGGAAGGGGCGTTTGCTCAGGCTTTTGTGCCGATTTTGGCGGAATATAAGGAAACGCGTTCGAAAGAAGCGACGGAGGCGTTTATCCGCCATGTGGCGGGGATGCTGTCGTTTGTCCTGGTTATCGTTACCGCGCTGGGTATTCTTGCCGCGCCTTGGGTGATTTGGGCTTCCGCGCCCGGCTTTGCCAAGGATGCGGACAAATTCCAGCTTTCTATCGATTTGCTGCGGATTACGTTTCCTTATATCTTATTGATTTCGTTGTCTTCTTTTGTTGGTTCGATACTGAATTCTTATCATAAGTTCAGCATTCCCGCGTTTACGCCGACGTTTTTGAATATTTCTTTTATCGTCTTTTCGCTGTATTTCATACCGTATTTTGATCCGCCCGTTACCGCGTTGGCTTGGGCAGTTTTTGTCGGCGGGATTTTGCAGCTCGGTTTCCAACTGCCTTGGCTGGCGAAACTGGGTTTTTTGAAACTGCCTAAGCTGAATTTTCAAGATAGGGCGGTCAACCGCGTGATGAAACAGATGGCGCCTGCGATTTTGGGCGTGAGCGTGGCGCAGATTTCTTTGGTGATCAACACGATTTTCGCTTCTTATCTGCAATCGGGCAGCGTTTCGTGGATGTATTACGCCGACCGCCTGATGGAGCTGCCCAGCGGCGTTTTGGGTGCGGCGCTCGGTACGATTTTGCTGCCGACTTTGTCCAAGCATGCAGCCAATCAGAATACAGAGCAGTTTTCCGGACTGCTCGACTGGGGTTTGCGCCTGTGTATGCTGCTGACCCTGCCGGCAGCGGTCGGGTTGGCGGTATTGTCGTTCCCGCTGGTGGCGACGCTGTTTATGTACCGCGAATTTACGCTGTTTGACGCGCAGATGACGCAACATGCGCTGATTGCCTATTCTTTCGGTTTAATCGGCTTAATCATGATTAAAGTGTTGGCACCCGGTTTCTATGCACGGCAAAACATTAAAACGCCCGTCAAAATCGCCATCTTTACGCTCGTCTGCACACAGTTGATGAACCTCGCCTTTATCAGTTCTCTGAAACACGTCGGGCTTTCGCTTGCCATCGGCCTAGGCGCGTGTATCAATGCGGGATTGCTGTTTTATCTGTTACGCAAACACGGTATTTACCGACCGGGTAAAGGGTGGGGGAGTTTCCTGGGTAAAATGCTGCTGTCGCTTGTCGTGATGGGCAGCGGGCTGTGGGCGGCGCAGGCTTACCTGCCGTTTGAGTGGGTGCATGTCGGCGGTTTGCGCAAAGCAGGGCAGTTGTGCATCCTGATTGCGATAGGCGGCGGTTTATATTTTGTTTCGCTGGCCGCGTTGGGTTTCAGACCGAGAGATTTCAAACGGGTGGAAACGCATTAAATCGGAAGTATGGGGAAGGTCGTCTGAAAACTTTAAATATGGGTTTTCAGACGACCTTTTGTGTTGGAAATCGCGCTTATTTCAACGCTGCCAGACAATCCTTCACTAATGCCGGACCTTTATAAATCATGCCGCTGTACACTTGGACGGCGGTTGCGCCGAGACGGATTTTTTCGGCGGCGTCCTTGCCGTTCATAATGCCGCCTACGCCGATAATCGGCAGCTCGCCGTCGATGTGTTCCGCCAACATTTTTAGCACTTGGTTGCTTTTTTCGCGCACAGGCAGACCGCTTAGGCCGCCCTGCTCGCCTGCGAGCGGATGACTGCCAAGGCTTGATTTGTCGATGGTGGTGTTGGTGGCGATGATGCCGTCCATTTCGACGGATTTGACAACGTGGGCGATGTCTTCGATTTGCGCTTCATCCAAATCGGGGGCGATTTTGACGGCGAGCGGGACGTATTTTCCGTGCGCAGCGGCAAGCTGCGCCTGTTTGTTTTTCAGGGCTTCGAGCAGCGCACTCAGCTCGTCGCCGCCTTGCAGTGCGCGGAGGTTTTTGGTGTTGGGCGAGGAAATATTGACGGTAATGTAACTTGCGTGTGCGTAGGCTTTTTCGAGGCAGATTAGATAGTCGTCGGCGGCGTTTTCGATGGGGGTTACGGCGTTTTTGCCGATGTTGATGCCCAACACGCCTTGATAACGGCTTTTTTCGATGTTTTGAATCATGGCGTCGATGCCGTGGTTGTTGAAGCCCATGCGGTTGATGATGCCTTGGTGTTCGGGAACGCGGAAGAGGCGCGGCTGCGGATTGCCGGGCTGCGGTTTGGGCGTTACCGTGCCGATTTCGAGGAAGCCGAAGCCGAGCGCGCCCAATGCGTCTATGTATTCGCCGTTTTTATCGAGTCCGGCAGCCAGTCCGACGGGATTGGGCAGGGTGATGCCCATGAGTTTGACGGGCTTGGTGCGGTTGTCGAAAATCGGAAGCAGGCCGAGTTTGTATACTTTGTTGAGCGCGTCGAGGGTGAAATGGTGGGCTTTTTCGGCATCGATTTTGAACAGCAGGCTGCGGGCTAGGGAATACATGGGTTTCTTTCGGATGATTGGCAAACCGCCGTATTTTACCCGAAACTGCCGTATTTTCCTGCCGGCCAAACAAATCTTCAAAGGAAATGCCGTTTTGAACCGTCTTAAAATCCGCTATACAATCATATTGATAACGTCGTCTGAAAGGATTTCTGATGAAGCCTGAACTGATTATTTTCGACTGGGACGGAACGCTTGCCGATACGACTCGCCCGATTATCCGTACGTTCCAACAAAGTTTTGCCGACTGCGGTCTAAAAGCCCCCGATGCGGATGCCATCCGCGCCTTAATCGGTTACAGCCTGCCCGAAATCATCTTCCGCCTTGCGCCTAATGCGGGCGAACACCTGCGCGAAGAATTGGCAGAAACCTATGCCGCGCATTATCTGAATCCGAACAATCACAATATGACCTTGTTCCCCGAAGCCATCCCTTGTTTGAACACTTTAAAACAACAAGGCTTTTGGCTTGCCGTAGCGACAGGCAAAGGGCGTACGGGTTTGGACCGTTCTATTATGCAGACGGGTACGGCGGATTTTTGGATGGCAACCGCCTGCGCAAGCGAATATGCGTCCAAACCCGCGCCCGATATGGTTTTTGCCTTATGTTCCGAATTAGGGCTGGAGCCTTCGCAAACTTTGATTGTCGGCGATACGACCCACGATTTGGATATGGCGGCAAATGCGAAAGCCCCAGCCGTTGCCGTACCGACCGGCGCACATACCGCCGCGCAACTGGCAACGCGGCCGAATTTGGCAATCTTGAACGATTTGTCCGAGCTGCCCGGCTTTATCGCGCGTTTATAATGCGTGGTCTTCATTTCGTTTGCTGATTTTAAAAAAAGGTCGTCTGAAAACCCGCTACCTTTGTTTTCAGACGACCTTTTTGGAATGAGTCCTTTATTTGTCGTCAATCCGCGATAACGCGCTTCACCACCTGCGCCATATCGGCAACCGCATTTTCAGCGGTATGCAGGTAAAGGGCGGGTTCGACGAGTTCCAATTCGTTGAGCAGCAACCTGTCGCCGATCAGCGTCCCGTCTATGCGGGCGTATGCCGGTATTTGGGGCAGCATGTCCAATATCTGCCGTGCGGTTTCGATTGCTTTTTCCGGCGGCGCGGCGGGGCTGACGGCGACTCCGTAGGCGGAATTGGCGCGCCATTCGCCTTGGGGCGGCATACGCAGTACGGCATGGCTGAAATGCCCGTCAAAAAACACCAGCGAGGTTTCGCCCGCCGTTTCGATTTCGCGGATATAAGGCTGGACGATGACGCCTTGCGGATAATCCTCCGCCTTCAACGACACTTCTCCCGCCCTGATTTTCGCCACGCCGCGCCCGCTCTGCCCGATAACGGGTTTGACGACCGCTTCCCGCCAGCCCCGATTTTTTAAAATGTCTTCCAATTTTTCTTTTTCAGACGACGTCTGCACGCTCGGAATCACGTCCGCCCCCCATTCTGCCAAATCGCACAAATAACGTTTGTCCATGTTCCAACGCATCAGCCCGACGGGGTTGATAAACCTTTGCCCGCACGCTTCCGCTTCGGTCAGCCACTGCCCAAATGCTTCAGGCTCCGCCGCATAATCCCATGCGCACAAAGGCAGGATAAAGGCGGATTTCGGGCGGTTTTGCCAAGGCGCGAAGGCGGTGGGTATGCCGTTCCGTGTCAGCGCATCCGCCAACGGCAGCAGGTTGGACGGCGGCTCGGGGTAGGTGAGGTAGGTGGTAATCGTCAGCATGGCGGACTTTCGAAAAATGAAATGACATAATATTGACAAGGGGTTATGTCTTTGCTTGATATTTCAGACGACCTTTTATCGGGCAAACGGCAGGCGTCTTCTGAACAATAAACACCATCACGTTTGTAATAAAAACTTCCCTGAATAACGGAACTTTTCCGTTTATTTTAAATCTATTAGTCTCGCATATAAATAATAAAGATTCTTATTTATATATAAATTATATATAACATTATTTATTAAAAGGATTTTACTCTAATGAAACTTTCGCGCTTCTCCTCCCTTGCCCTTGCCGCCGCATTGGCATTCGGCACTGCCGCCGCCCATGCCAAACCGGTTCAAATTACCGATGTCAACGGCCGCAAAGTAACCGTCGACCTGCCCGCCAAACGCGTGGTTTTGGGCTTTTATTATCAAGACTACATGGCCATCGGCGGCAAGGACGCGCTGAATAATGTGGTCGGCTTCTCCAAAGCGGTTTGGGCCGACTGGGCGCCGCCGAGCTGGGCGGCGTTCAGCAAAGCCGTGCCTAAGCTGAACCAGCTTGCCGACGTGGGCGAGGTGGAAGTCGGCACGTTCTCCGTTGAAAAAGTATTGGCGTTGAAACCCGATTTGCTGATTCTGGCGGATTGGCAGTATAAGGCTCTGGGTTCAGACCTTGCCCGCATCAACAAAGCGGGCATTCCGATTGTGGTGTTGGACTACAACGCGCAAACGGTCGCCAAACACATCCAATCGACCAAACTTATCGGCACGCTGACCGGCCAGCAACAAAAGGCGGACAAATTGGCGGCGGACTACAAACGCATCGCCGATACCATCCAAGCGCGCGTGAAAAAAGCCAATCTGCCCAAGCCTAAAGTGTATGTCGAGTTCGGCAACAAAGGCCCTGCGGAACACAGCGTAACCTTCGGCAAGAGTATGTGGGGTTCGATGGCGACGCTGGTCGGCGGCAACAATATCGCCGCTTCTTCGGTCGAGTTCTACGGCCCGATCAATCCTGAAAAAGTCCTCGCCGCCAAACCCGACGTCATCGTGATTACCGGTCGCGAAACCGAATTGAAGAAAAGCCCGACCGCCATGGTGATGGGCTGGGGCATTCCGAAAGCCGAAGCGGAAAAACGCTTGGCCGGTTTTGCCAAACGCGCCGGCTGGGCGAACCTGCCTGCGATTAAAAACAACCGCCTCTACGCCGCCTACCACGCCAATTCGCGCACGCTTTCCGACGGCGCATCAATTCAATTTATGGCCAAAGCGATTTATCCGCAGTTGTTCAAAGACTTCAATCCTGAGAAAACTTATACCGACTTCTACCGCCAAAACCTGCCTGTCGTGCCGAACGGTACGTTCTACCTGTATCCGAAAGGGCAGTAAGGCTGGTTTGCGGGTTTCAGACGACCTTTTTATGCGGAAGGTCGTCTGAAAGTAGCATGGGTTTTATACAGAACCGTAGTGTGGGCTTTGCCCGCGGATAACGTTTGTGGAAATGATGGCAAACGGTATGGGATTCCCTGTTTTCGTGGGCAAAGCCCACGCTACGACTTCCTATCGTGCCGAACAGAGAGCTTCAGGTGGGTTTGACTGTTTTGCCCTCTCCCTAGCCCTCTCCCACGGGGAGAGGGAACAAATTGCAGGGAATCACAACAATGGTCGGATTTCAGTCATCCGATTCCCTCTCTCCGTGGGAAAGAGAACAAATTGCAGGGAATCGCAACAATAGTTGAATTTCAGTTATCCGATTCCCTCTCCGTGGGAGAGGGAGCAAATTGTAGAGAATCACAACAATGGTCGGACTTCAGTTATCTGATTCCCTCTCCCCGTGGGAGAGGGCTAGGGAGAGGGCAAAGCCGTTTTGGAACGCCGTTATCCCGATTTTCAAAAAAACCACCCTTCAAAACGGATACAGACAAAAGAGATTGTCGGGCATGGATGTCCGACCTTGTTCCTTAATTTCAAAGGCTTAAAAAATGAATGATTCGGTTGTCGCCGAGATTGTGAAAAACCAGCGCAAGTTGGAAGGCAAGCGTTGGTTGATTGTTTTGATGTTTTTAATCATCGCATCGGTCAGCTTCTTATTCGACATCGCCACCGGTCCGGCGATGACGGACACGCTGCCTGTCGGCGAAGTGGTCAATGTTTTGCTGGGCAAACCCGAAGTCGATGAAATGAACCGCCTGATTGTGATGGATCTGCGCCTGCCGATTGCGGTGATGGCGCTGGTGGTCGGTGCGGCTTTGGGTGTCGGCGGAGCGGAGATTCAGACGTTGTTGAATAATCCGATGGCCAGCCCTTATACGCTGGGTTTGGCGGCGGCGGCGGGTTTGGGCGCGTCGGTGGTGATTGCGTTCGGCGGTTTCGGGCTGCCTGAAACGGTCGCCGTTCCCATCGGCGCGTTTGTGATGACCATGCTGGCTTCGGGCATCTTGTTTCTGTTTGCCTCGGCACGCCGCTTCAATTCGGCGATGCTGGTGTTGGTCGGGATTGCGCTGTTGTTTCTGTTTCAGTCGATTTTGTCGCTGATTCAATTTATCGCCGCGCCTGAGATTTCACAGCAGATTTTGTTTTGGCTGTTTGGCAGTTTGAACAAAGCAACTTGGGAAACGGTCATCGTTACGGCGGCGGTTACGGCGGTATGCGTGCTGCTGCTTTCACGCGATGTGTGGAAGTTGACTGCGCTGCGCTTGGGCGAAGAACGCGCCGTCGGGCTGGGCATCAATCTGCAACTTTTGCGCCTGAAAACGCTGGTGCTGGTGGCGGTGATGACGGCGACGGCAATCAGTTTCGTCGGCGTAATCGGCTTTATCGGACTGGTCGCGCCGCATGTGGCGCGGATTCTGCTCGGTGAGGACCAACGCTTTTTCCTGCCCGGCGCGATGCTGACAGGGGCGGCGTTTTTATCGGTCGCCAGCGTGTTGTCCAAGGTGATTATCCCGGGTGCGCTGTTTCCGGTGGGGATTGTTACCGCGTTTGTCGGCGTACCGTTTTTCTTTTGGATTGTATTGTCCAAGCGGTAAGTTTTTTCGGACGGTCTTTTGTTGCGACGGGGTCGTCTGAAACTGTTTTTTTATTTTACAGAGAGAACCAATGAAACCTATTTGCCGTATTTTAACCGCTGCCTTGTTCAGTCTTGCCGTGCAGGGTGTTTGTGCCGAAGTGAAAACGCTTACCGACGTACGCGGGCGCGAAGTGCGGGTCGATGTGCCTGCCAAACGTGTGGTGCTGGGCTTTTATTATCCTGATTATATTGCCGTATCCGGTGTCGATAAATTTGACAATGTGGTCGGTATTTCGCGCGAATTTTGGGAGAAATTCAACTCCGGCAGTTGGTCGCTCTACCGCGCCAAAATCCCTTCGCTGCAAAACATCGGCGACATCGGCAATGTGAACGCCGGTACATTTTCGTTTGAGAAAACCTTGGCAATGAAACCCGATGTGGTGGTGTTGGCGGATTGGCAGTATGACGTGTTGAAAGAAGAAATGCCGCGTTTCGAAAAAGCCGGCATTCCGGTGGTTGTGGTCGATTTCAATGCGCAAACGGTCGAACGCCATACCGCCAGTGCCAAACTTTTCGGCGAAATCGCCGGTACGCCGGAGCGTGCAGGGCAGATTGCCGGCGAATACGCCCAAGGCATAGCCGACATTCAAAAACGCGTGGCCGAAGCGGGCAAGCCCAAGCCGAAAATCTATATCGAGTTCGGAGACAAGGGTCCTGCCGAACATAGCTTTACTTTCGGCAAAAATATGTGGGGTGCGATTGCCGATACAGTGGGCGGCGACAATATTGCCGCAGCCTTCATCAAAGACTGGGGGGCGATTAATCCCGAGCAGTTTCTTGCCGCCAAGCCCGACGTTGTGATTATTTCCGGCACCGAAGCCGGACTGAAGCAGCCGGCGGCAATGGCGATGGGCATCGGCATCGAAGCCGCCGAAGCGCAAAAACGCTTACAGGGTTTCATCCGGCGTGCCGGTTGGGCGGAAATTCCCGCTGTCCGAAACGGCCGTGTGTTCGGCATTTACCATTCTGCTTCGCGTTCGCTTTCCGATTTGGCATCCGCCCAATTTATCGCCAAAGCGTTGTATCCCGAAGCCTTTGCCGATGTGAATCCGGAAGAGACCTACCGTGAATTCCACCGTAAATACCTGCCGGTCGAGCCGAAGGGTACTTTCTTTATCCGTTTGGGTTGCGACGGTTTGGAAGACTGCAACAAACAAGCGGCTGCCGACACTGTTGCGGCATCAGCCGAAACCGTCGCCGAACCGTCACTATGGCAACGTATTAAAAACTGGTTTGCCGCCCTCTTTGCTTAAAGGTCGTCCAAAATGCTCCGACTGGAAAACGTACATATCCGACGCGGCGATTATGTGGTCGCCGACAGTATCGATTTGACGCTGGAACAAGGCAAAGTCTATTCCGTGCTCGGCCCGAACGGTACGGGCAAATCCTCGCTGATGAAAACGATTTTCGGCGAAGTGGCGCACAAAGGCACCATCCGCTACGGCGACGAAGCGTTGAGCAAAATCCACCTGCAAAGCTGGCGCAAACGCATAGGCTATATGCCGCAGGACACCGCCGCCGAAGCCTCGCTGACCGCACTGGAAGTCGTGTTGCTCGGCCGCATGGACGCGCTGCACATGCACGTCGGCGACGAACTGCTGCACGAAGCCGCAAGTATCATGGCGGAGCTAGGCATCGGCCATCTGGCGCACCGCGACGTCATGCGGCTTTCCGGCGGACAGCGGCAGCTCGTGATGTTTGCCCAAGTCATGCTGCGCCGTCCCGAAATCCTGATGCTGGACGAACCGGTCAGCGCGCTGGATATGCACCATCAGTTGAACCTCTTGGAGCGCGTGGTGCAATACACGCACGAACACAATCTGGTTACGCTGATGGTCTTGCACGATTTGAGCCTCGCCGCGCAATTTTCAGACGGCGTGATTCTGCTCGGCGAAGGCAAAGTACAGGCGCAGGGCGCGCCGCAGGATGTGTTGCAGGCGGACATGATAGGCAGGCTGTACAAAGTGGACATCGAACTTTTATACGACAGCAAAGGCCTGCCCGTTATCCGCCCGATGCGGCAGAGTGCGTAACTTAACCGCTCCTGAAATGTCGGATTTGAGCATCCGGCCTGCGGACTCCCTGCAACTTATCCCCTCGCCCGCGGGAGAGGGTTAGGGAGAGGGCGGTAAGCCCAAGGCTTACCTCTTCGACTCATCAACCCTCCCATATTTTTTATCCTTAGAAAGGACTCCCCCCATGAAAAAATCCCTCTTCCTCCTCATGCTGACCGCTTCCCTCGGCGCATACGCCGCCAACCACGAAGTCAAAATGCTCGACAACGGCAAAGACGGCAGCATGGTGTTCGAACCCGGCTACGTCAACGCCAAAGTCGGCGACACCGTAACCTTCAAAGCCGCCAACAAAGGCCACTGGGTGCAAAGCAAAGCCCTGCCCGACGGCGTTGCCGACTTCCTGTCCGAAGACGGCAAAGACTTCACCCTCAAACTCGACAAAGAAGGCGTATACGTCTATACCTGCCCGCCGCACCGCATGATGAACATGAGCGGCGTGATCCAGGTCGGCAAACCGGTGAACAAAGCCAAAGCGCAAGCCGTCGTGGACGAACTGGAAAACCGCGCCATGCAGAGCAAAGGCCGTCTGAAAAAATACATGCAGCAGGTCAAATAAACCGCCGCACAAACAAAAGGTCGTCTGAAACCGCTTTCCCGTTTTCAGACGACCTTTTGCCAATCTTCATCCCCAATCCTCATTCCCCTTCCGCCGAAATCTTCTCGTTCAGAAAATCGATAAAGCTGCGCACCTTCGCGCTCAAAAACGCCCTGTCCACATAAACCGCGTTTAATTGCTCGGTCCGCACCCGATATTCCGGCAGCAGGCTGACCAACCTGCCTTCCTTCAAATCCTGTCTGGCGGACCACAGCGGCTGATAGGCGATGCCCGCGCCCGCCCTGACCAATTCGCGTATCATCAGCGTATTGTCACTTTGAATCACCGGATTGAGCGTCAGAATACTTTTTTCGCCCGTTTCCCGATGGGTGATTTCCAAATTGCGCTGGTCGGTGTAGGTCGGCAGGATGGCGGGATGGCGCATGACCTCTTCGGGCGTTTGCGGTTTGCCGTGTTTCGCCAGATATTCGGGCGAGGCAAGCAGGACGAATTGGATTTGCGCCAGCGGCTTGACGATAAGCGAGGGTGACAAGGTTTTTGCCACGCGCAAGGCGAGGTCGAAGCCTTCGGCAATCAAATCGACGTGGCGGTTGTCGAGCACCAGATCGAGCGTGACTTCGGGATAGCGTTCGCGGTATTCCGCCAGCCAAGTGCCGATTAAATTGCCCGCAAACCAAAGCGGCATGGTTACGCGCAACATGCCCTGCGGCGTGTCCGCCCCGCCTGCCGCCTTTTGTGCCGCGGTGTCGAGCGTATCGAGCGCGTAGCTGCATTGGCGGTAGTATTCTTCGCCCGCTTCGGTCAGGTGGAGGTTGCGGCTGTTGCGGTGTAGCAGCTTGGCCTTAATCGAATTTTCCAGATGGCTGACGTGTTTGCTCGCCATCGCGGTGGAAATATCAAGCTGCTCGGCGGCGCGGGTGAAGCTGCCGCTTTGGACGACTTGGCGGAAAACTTTGAGGCTGAACAGGGTATCCATGTTTTCTTTTGGGGAAACGTTGTATCAATAAAAGAAGTATATATCTACTGGAAGTAATTATCTATACTGCACAGATAAGATTAGTTTTCATTTAAACCCCGCATTTTTGATAAGGAGAACCCCATGTCTGCAACCTGCGCCCGTATCCAACCTATTTTATTGTCCGTTTTGCGTATCGTAACCGCCTACCTCTTCCTCTTACACGGCACGTCGAAATTCTTCGGCTTCCCGACCGCCATGGGCAGCGGCTCGCCCGAAGGCTTGATGCTGGTGGCAGGCATTTTGGAAATCGTCGGCGGCATCATGCTGATTCTCGGACTGTTCACCCGTCCTGCTGCTTTCATCCTGTCCGGTCAGATGGCGGCTGCCTATTTCATGGCACACGCCTCCCAAGGTTCGGCACTGTTCCCGCTTGCCAACGGCGGCGAATCGGCAGTATTGTTCTGCTTCGTGTTCCTCTATCTGGCAGCAGCCGGCGGCGGCTCATTGGCATTGGACAACCTGTTCGGCAAAGACAAATCCTGATAGACCCAAAGGTCGTCTGAAAACAAGCAAAGCGGGTTTTACGAATAGATTTCCAAACCCGCCAACCGATTCAACATCAATCAAAGGAAAAACAACATGACTTATCAAACCTTGCAACAAGCGGCCGAAACCCGCCGCTCCATTTACGCGCTGAATAAAAACCTGCCTGTCAGCAACGAAGAAATCAGCGAAATCGTCAAACATGCCGTCTTACACACGCCTTCTTCCTTCAACTCGCAATCCACCCGCGTTGTCGTCCTTTTCGGCGAAGAACACGGCAAAGTGTGGCAATTCGTTGAAGACGCTTTGCGCGCCATCGTGCCTGCCGAACAGTTCGAGCCGACTGCGCAAAAATTAAATCTGTTCAAAGCAGGCGCGGCGACCATTTTGTTTTTTGAAGATCAAAACGTCGTCAAAGGTCTGCAAGAGCAGTTCCCTTCCTACGCCGCCAACTTCCCCGTTTGGGCGGACCATGCGAACGCGATGATGCAATACGCCCTCTGGACAACGCTTGCCGCCGCCGGCGTGGGCGCGAACCTGCAACACTACAACCCGCTACCCGACGCCGCCATCGCCAAAGAATGGAACCTGCCCGAAAGCTGGCTCTTGCGCGCGCAAATGGTCATCGGCGGCATCGAAGCGCCTGCCGGTGAAAAAGCTTTCGAACCGGTGGAAAACCGTTTGAAAGTGTTCGGCGCATAATTTGCCCGTCAACATTAAAAAAGGTCGTCTGAAAACCAATTTAGGTTTCAGACGACCTTTGCCATTCAAAACAGCTTGCGCTTATTCTTGCGGAGGGACATAGCCCTGAACAGCATCCGCCCCGTCTCCGAAGAAATACTGCTCCATCTGCTGCGCCAAATATTCGCGCGCGCGCGGGTCGGCAAGGCTTAGGCGGTTTTCGTTAATCAGCATGGTTTGATGACGCGTCCACGCATTCCAAGCCTCTTGGGACACATTTTCAAAAATACGCTTGCCCAGCTCGTTGGGCAGTGGCGGGAATTTCATACCTTCGGCCTCTTTGCCGAGTTTGACGCAGTGAACCATACGGGTCATGGCAGCTTCCTTCATGATGGTGTTTCAGACAGCGCGTATTTTATCGTATTGCCTATTTATAGGAAAGGCTGCGAAAAACGGGGAAAACCTGCTAAATACGCTGCTTTTTTAATCCAATATAAAACATATATTTATAAAAATAATATACGGCGCATCGAAATAAACCTTGCGTTAAAACGCCGTTTTTGGTTTAATGCACATCTCGCAACGAAACAGCGAAGGCCAGATAGCTCAGTTGGTAGAGCAACGGATTGAAAATCCGTGTGTCGGCGGTTCGATTCCGCCTCTGGCCACCAAAACAAACCGCCTCAGGCGGTTATTTTTTTGCCTATTTCCTAGATATTATTTCTCAATTTAAAAAGTCGTCTGAAACAAATTCTACGGGTTCTGCCGAAAGAAATGTTCAGACGACCTTTCCCCTTCTTTATGAATCATTTCAATTA
The DNA here is from genome assembly GCF_001814135.1 of Neisseria sp. HMSC067H09. Lineage (NCBI taxonomy): Bacteria > Pseudomonadati > Pseudomonadota > Betaproteobacteria > Neisseriales > Neisseriaceae > Neisseria > Neisseria sp. HMSC067H09. Next base: position 43,331 of record NZ_KV814854.1, read on the forward strand.
ATCCATCACCAAAACATCTCAATAAGGACTGATTAAATTGCGGAGTGCGGCAACACCAGCCGTGTTTACTATACTTCTTAACTAAAAACAAACATTCTTATCCTATTCTTATCTCATTCCAACGTTCTCCAAAACATCCGCTAATTCTCCTCTAACACTCCCCCTCTAGAATGATGTTCAGAAAAAGAAAAACAAGTCTCCTCACATAACGATAGTCTGCTCACACTGACACGGACGGAACATCATTTTCCCCACCATCGTTTTACCTCAAGGAGCGTACCATGAAACTGAATCTGCAAAAAACTACCGCTGCTGTTTTGGCTGTCCTGCTCAGCGCTGGCGTATTTGCTGCCAACAATGCTAACGCATTCGAGTATGGCTACAAAAACCACAAATATGGCAAAAAATGGGGTAAACCCGCATCCGAAGCCGAAGGCGAAAGAGTGATGAAAAACGCTGCCTACCGTTCGGGCGTGTACTACACCAACGTAAACCGCATTCCTGCCAGAGTAGACCGCAACGGCGTGAAAACCGTACAGGTTAACGACGCACGCACCCGTCAAAACCTCGGCCGCTATGCGTTCAATACCATCAAGAGCGGCGGCTCGGAAGTGTATTACGGCGAATGGGTCGGTAAAGAATACGCCAAAGGCACCAATCGCGGCGTTTTCTACTCAGGCGACAAACGCGCTACTTCTATGCCGGTATCAGGCGTAGCCAACTACGCAGTTAAAGGTATCAACAACTACACCGGCAACAACCCGATGGTGGGTACTTTGCGCGCAGACTTCGGTCAACGCGTCTTGGCGGGTTCTATGAAGAACAACGCGGTAAACATGGATGTCCATGCCCGCATCAAACCGTCTAGCGCATCGTTTGAAGGTTATGCCCGCGCCAACGGCCACTTCGGCAAAGCCGAAGGCCACTTCTTCGGTCACAACGCAAGCGCGCTGGCCGGTGTTGCCAAATTTAAAACCGACCGCAACTTGGATACGGCATACGGCGGTGTAAAACGCTAAAATCCGTAGTTAAGTAAAATGAAAGCCTGCTTCACGCAGGCTTTTTTAAACACCAGCCTGCCAACCTTCTCAAGGTCGTCTGAAAACCGCCGATCGGAAAGCCGACATCATGTACAAACCGTCTGCCTGCCTTATCCTGTTTCTCGCCGCCCCCGTCCTTGCCGCGCCACGCTCCGATTTTTCAGACAACCGTACCGCGCAACGCCTGTGGCAGGATACCCGTCAAACCATGCAGGAACAGGAACAAAAAGTGCGCGAATACCGCCTCGACATTCCCCCCGAAAACATCGGGCAGACAGCCGAAACCGATCCCGAAGCCGACCAAGGCGAAGCCCTGTTCAACGCCGTCAACCACAGCGACTGGCAGACCGTGCGTCCGCTGCTCGAGCGTTATACACAGCAAACCGAATACGACCCCGACATCGCCCTCTTTGCCCGCGCCTCGCTCGCCCGCGGCGAAGGCAGGTGGAAAGATGCCAAACAAGACTACGAAACCCTGCTGCAACGCCATCCCGACTTCACGCGTGGACGGCTCGATTACGCCCGCCTGCTCTTTGAAGGTCGTCTGAACCGCGAAGCCACTTCCGAATTTATGCGCCTTCAAAACGAAGACCTGCCCGAAGCCGTCAAAGAAAACATCGGCCATTTCCGCGACTCTCTAAACCAACGCCAAAGCTGGCAGGGCAGCCTTTCCGTCGGCGCCGTCCACAACAGCAACATCAACGAAGCCAGCGGCAAAACGTGGTGTAAAACCGAAATCGACGGCGAATGCTGGGAAGAATTTTCAGGCGACCAGCCCGTTTCCGCCAACGGCATCAAATACGAAGCCGCCGCCGTCCGCCGCTGGCAGATTAAAGGGCATCACGGCATCGCCGCCCGCGCGCTCGGCTACGGCCGTTTCTACCGCGACCATAAAGACTTCAACGAACACACGCTCAACCTCAGCGCAGGCTACCAGTTTGAAAACCACCGCCACACCTTCGCCCTCGCCCCGCTTGTCGAATGGAACGGCAGCGGCTGCAAAACCCTCAACCGCGCCTACGGCGTGCGCAGCGAGTGGAACCTCGACAAAGGCAGTTGGACGTGGAACACCGAAGCCGAGTGGAAACACCTCTCCTATTCCGACAAAACCCGCCTGCTCGACGGCAGCCTCTTCTCCGTTTACAACACCCTGTCCTATTTCCCGCGCAACGACCTCATGCTCTACGGCGGCATAGACTGGCAGCAGCGCAAAGCCAAAGAACCGGTGGACAGCTACCGCCTCATCTCCGCACGGCTGGGCGCGGCAAAAATGTTTGAAGCCGGCTTCGATGCCTCCGCCTCCGCCACCTTCGGCATCCGCAGCCACCGCGAAGAAAACGCCGTACTCGAACAACGCCGCCGCGACAAAGAACAAACCTACCGCCTCAGCATAGGTGCAGACCGCTGGAAATTCGCCGGCATGAAGCCCGTCCTCAGCTACAAACACCGCCGCGTCCACGGCAACACCGACTGGCTGTACAGCTACAAGCAAAACGAAGTCGGTCTGTCGCTGGTGAAATCGTTCTAACGCAGGACGCAGAAACGCAAAGGTCGTCTGAAATTCAGTTTTCAGACGACTTTTTTTCTTTTGACTCTATTCGAGCATTGGATTGAAGATTGGTTTATTGCAAACAACCTTACCCAAACACGGCTTTCATTTTCACAATCAAGGATACGGGTGTGCCACCAATTTCCCGTCGATGTATTCGCCGATATAGACTTTCGAGACATCAAGGTGGAGGCGGTCAAGTTCCTGTTGCAGCCACTCGTCGTCGCGTTTGATGATTTCTAAGATGTCGTGGTCGATTTGCCCGTCGGTAATCAGGGGGTAACGCAGGCTTTCGTCGCCGTATTGGATGACGGTGAGCTGCCCGTTTTGTTCCATGACGGCGCGTTTGACGGCGGCGATTTCGTAGATGCCGGCGGCACGGAGCTTAAACATCAGGTCGTGTGCGCTGATGCCGTTTTTCATACATTCTTCGGTTTGGATTTCGCCGTTGACGATGACCCAGACGGATTGACCGTCAATGATGGATTTGACCCAGCGGTTGTTGTTTTTGATGAACTTGAGGCTCAATACCAAAAGCGTCCACAGAACCATCACGAGGAAAAACTGTAAAAGCCCGACGCTGTCGCTGTAAATCACGCCGCCGATGATGCCGCCGAGAACATAGTTTTGCACTTGATCCATGGCGGAGGTGGGGGCGAGATTGCCTTTACCTAAGAGGTTGATTTGCAAAACCAAACCTAAAATACCCATAAGGAGTTTGAAGGCAAGGAGGGAGTATGCTTCCATGAGTGTGTCCTGTTATTCTTTGTCGATGAGTTCGATGTTGTTGTTGACCAAATTGATGGGGGTCAGGGTGTAGGCGGAGAAGTCTTGATTGAAATGGACTTCGTAGTATTGGTTTTTGATGCCGACGATCATGCCGTTGTATAGGTGCGTGCTGTTGACGCTGATGTCGCGTTTTTCCACTTTTTGGTTTTCAATCAGGGCATTGAGAAACCCGACCATGCGCGAGGTGTCGGCGGCAAAGTTTTGGCGTTCGCTGTATGAGAGGTATTGGATACCACTGATGAGGATGAGCAGCAGCAGGGCAATGATGCTCAGGTCGCGGTATTTGGTATCCATGCGGTGGCGCAGGTATTGCGACACGGCGAGCAGCAGGACGACGAGCGCGGCGAAAATGAGGACGTATTTCAAGTAGTCGTTGAAATACATATGGTTTTCAAGATAAAAGTGTGTGAAGAATTTCATGATTTCAAATGATTTGAGGAAATAGTGGGGGTCGTCTGAAAACGGTTTTTCAGACGACCTATTATGGTTTGGATGCAGGTTTTGTCCGGAGCCGCATCAGTTGATAAACCCGTCGTCTTTCATTTTCTTTTCGGAAAAATACTGACTGAACACCAGCAAGGCAGCGAGGATGATGACAAACAACCCCGCCATGGTCAGAGTAATTTTGAAGAATAATTCTGCCTCGATAAAAGAAAACCAAAGTTGCAGAATCAGCAGCAACACCCAGCCGACGAACAGCCCGAGACAGGCATAAACGCCTAGCTTAAACACGTTCCCGCTCCAAAATGACGACGTAGGCTTCACGTCTGAAAAATAAGAGCATACGGCGTTGGTCTTTTTCCATGGTTACGACACGCCAACCTTCGGGAGTTTGGCTGTTGAGGAACGCGCTGAATTTGACGGGATTGACTTTGGCTGCGCCGAAAAACAGGCTGGACAGCAGGTTTTCCTGATAAATGACGACTTTGTATTCTTTCATGGGATTCCTTTTATAAGGGATCATCTTTTCAGACGACCCCTCAAGTTGCTAATGATGCAGGGCAACAAACCTTATTTCTTATTGCCCAACTGCGGCAATACCGAACCTTCGCCCAGCGACAACAAGCCGCTTTGCGAGTAGATACCCAGTTTGGCGCGGGTGTCGGTGATGTCGAGGTTGCGCATGGTGAGCTGGCCGATACGGTCGAGCGGGGTGAACGCGGCATCTTCGACTTTTTCCATGCTCAGGCGTTCGGGTTGGTAGGTCAGGTTGGGCGATTCGGTGTTCAGAATCGAGTAGTCGTTGCCGCGGCGCAGTTCGAGGGTGACTTCGCCGGTAATGGCTTTGGCGACCCAGCGTTGGGCGGTTTCGCGCAACATGAGGGCTTGGCTGTCAAACCAGCGGCCTTGGTAGAGCAGGCGGCCGAGGCGTAAGCCGTTGATGCGGTATTGTTCGATGGTGTCTTCGTTGTGGATGCCGGTTACTAAACGCTCGTAGGCGATGTGGAACAACGCCATGCCCGGGGCTTCGTAGATGCCGCGCGATTTGGCTTCGATGATGCGGTTTTCGATTTGGTCGCTCATGCCCAAGCCGTGGCGGCCGCCGATGCGGTTGGCTTCGAGGAAGAGTTCGACGGGGTCGGCGTATTCTTTGCCGTTCAATGCAACGGGCACGCCCTCTTCAAAGCGCACGCTGACTTCTTCGGGTTTAACTTCGACGTTTTCGTCCCAGAAGGCAACGCCCATGATGGGTTTGACGATTTTGATGCCGCTGTTGAGGAATTCCAAATCTTTGGCTTCATGCGTCGCGCCGAGCATATTGGAATCGGTGGAATAGGCTTTTTCAACCGACATTTTGTAGTTGAAGCCGTTGGCAATCAGAAATTCGCTCATTTCGTGGCGGCCGCCGAGTTCGTCGATAAATTGTTGGTCGAGCCAGGGTTTGTAAATTTTCAGCGCGGGATTGGTCAAGAGGCCGTAACGGTAGAAACGCTCGATGTCGTTGCCTTTGTAGGTGCTGCCGTCGCCCCAGATGTTGACGTCGTCTTCTTTCATGGCGGAAACGAGCATGGTGCCGGTAACGGCGCGGCCCAGAGGCGTGGTGTTGAAATAGGCGATGCCGCCGGTGGAAACGTGGAACGCGCCGCATTGGATGGCGGCGATGCCCTCATGTGCCAACTGCGCGCGGCAGTCGATTAAGCGGGCGTTTTCCGCACCGTATTCCATCGCTTTTTTGGGAATGGCGTTGTAGTCGTCTTCGTCGGGCTGACCGAGGTTGGCGGTGTAGGCGTAAGGCAGAGCGCCTTTGAGTTTCATCCACAACAGCGCGGCGGAGGTATCGAGGCCGCCGGAGAAGGCAATGCCGACTTTTTGACCGATGGGGAGGTGTTGCAGGATAGTATTGTTTTGGCTCATGGGGGAATCCTTTGGACTAAAAATAAATGGGCGCAACCGCCCCTTTTCGTAAAATTAGGTTTATTATCTAATAAATATTGCCGACAATCCAGCCGAGTAAACCAAATAGGTCGTCTGAAAACGGATTTCGGTTTTCAGACGACCTATGTCAATCTTGATTTAAAAAACAGCATTTTGCATACAGCTCCGACAAGGTCGCCGAGCCGATATCGCCGAAATCCTGCAAGCCTGTGCATTCGGCAATCCGATGGCGGATGTAATTTACGGACTCCGGGGGTAAAGCCGGCAGACGAGTAAACGACTGTACTGCGGTATATACCGTCAGCGGCGTATCGTACGGCTGCTTGGGGACGAGCGCAATCCGGTAGATATTAATGATTCTGCTTCGTTTCGTATCAGTAAATACCGCCACGCCGCAAAAACCCTCTAAAGGCAGTGTTTGCGTGCCTTCGCGGCTGATTTTCCAAATCCCTTCTTCTGAAAATACGATTTCGCGGCTGCGTTTATAAAAATCACGCCACAGCGACCATGCGGAAAAGGCAAAGAGCGTTAAGCCCAGTGCAATGCCCCAGCCTTGTTCCATCAGTATCAAACCCAAGCCGAAGACGGCAAAGAAGACACTTTCCAAACAGTCAAGCCAGTTTTTCGGTTGTTTCAAACGATATTCGTGCATGGTTTTCCTTTTGTTTAACCCTTTGGAAGCGTCCGGACATTTTCAGACGACCTCCGAGAAGAAAGATTATGAAAGACCGACAGCATTTGTTCAACCTCATCATCATCGGCGACGAAATCCTGCACGGCAGCCGCCAAGACAAGCATTTCGCCTTTTTCAAATCCCTGCTGGAATCGCGCGGGCTGAAGCTCAATCAGGTGCAATACCTGCCCGACGAACCCGATTTGTTGGTCAGACAACTGCGCCGCAGCTTTTCAGACGGCCTGCCGACCTTCGTTACCGGCGGCATCGGTTCCACGCCCGACGACCATACCCGCCAAGCTGCCGCCGCCGCGTTGGATTTGCCCATCGTCCGCCATCCCGAAGCCGCCAAGTTCATCGAAGCCGTTACCCTTAAACGCGGCGAACCGCTTGACGCCCCAGAACACGCCCAACGCCTGAAAATGGCGGATTTTCCCGCAGGCGCGAAACTTGTGCCCAACCCGTTCAACAACATCGCCGGTTTTTCCATCCGCGAACATTATTTCTTCCCCGGCTTCCCCGTGATGGCGCACCCGATGGCGGAATGGGTTTTGGATACTTATTACGCCGACCGTTTCAACCAAACCGAGCACGGCAGCCGCAGCGTGTATGTGTTCGGACAGCCCGAATCGCGCGTCGCCCCGATTATGGAATACGTCGAACGCACCTACCCGGGCGTGCGCTCTTACAGCCTGCCCAGCGTCGGCTGGCAGAATGCGGACGGAACGGCGGTCAAACCGCATATCGAGTTCGGCATCAAAGCGGAAGGCGGGGCGTGCCGCGATTTGGACAAAGCATGGGACGAAGTATTGCAGCGTTTGAAGGATTTGGGCGCAGAGTTGAAAGATACGCCTAATTGAAGCGCAGGATGAAATAAAAAGGTCGTCTGAAAACCTGTATTGGTTTTCAGACGACCTTTTTGAGTCTGTCAATCTTTTGCCATGATCTTGGAAGCCGCCAGAAGCTTTAACAGCAAACGGCTGCGGAATACATGGCACAAAAGGCGTACGTCGCGTCGGCGGTTGAATTTGCTGGGATAGCCCGCCATTCGGAAATCGTAGCCGTTTTCTTCCAGCCTGCGGAACAGTTCGTCCGTAGAAACACCGCTTTTAAGCATCGAAACCAAATGGATGAATTGGAAGGAATCCCGTATTTCCAATAACCTGCGGGCAACTTTGGGCGGCTGTCCCGGTGTAGCGAGCAGGCGCGTATATTCCCTTACTGCCAAACCGATGTCGTCGAGGTATTTCTTCGTCTGCTCGGGCGTACGCTTGCTGCGCATAGCGGATTCGGGGTTATCGACATAATCATAAACAACGGTATTGCTGGCAATGACGGTTTTGCATTGCAAAAAATACTCGGTCAAAAATACGCCGTCTTCCAAATATTTCATGCCTTCGATAAATTTCAGACCTGCTTTTTCCAACAGGTTGCGTTTGTAGATATACGCCCAAACGCACGACCAAAACGGATAGCGGTCCATATAATCCGCTAAACCGATAACCTCATCCTCATTGGCAGGATAGCGCGCATCAACATTGAATTGGAGTATATCCGCATCGGAACGTTTCATTTTTTCAACCAAATCTGTCATAAGCGGCGGATCAACATTGTCGTCGTGATCCATAAACATCACATATTCCCCGCGCACTTTGGACAAACCGATATTGCGCGCCCTACTGACTCCGCCGTTGGGCGTATCAATCAACTGCGCCTGCAATTCGGGATGTTCATTGAAAAACTGCCTGAACTGAGCCGATGTATCATCGGTAGAACCGTCGTTTACAACAATAAATTCTATCCCTTCGATAGCCTTATGCAGACCTGCAAAATGACGGCACAAACCTGCCGCAAATTTTCCGCCATTATAGACTGGGACGATGAGTGAAACAGTTATCGACATAAATCTGCATCCTGCTGAGTAGGTTAACCGATTAAAGATAGACATTCACGGCGCATTTAAGTTTCAAGTTTAATATTAAAGACACTAATAATTTTACCCGGGTATTTAAAAAGGGATCGGTTTTGTTTGAAAGTATGATAAAGCAGCAGATGGTTTAGGATGGAGAGTTTGAAAATGTAGGTATTTGTGAATGAATATATCCTCAGGATAAAGGAGGCTCAATTCTATTGTATGTTTATCCATTTGACTATATAACAAATATGCAAGATAAAAAAGACCTTGTTTTAAACAAGGTCTTTTTTATCTGGTGGAGGTAAGCGGGATCGAACCGCTGACCTCTTGCATGCCATGCAAGCGCTCTACCAACTGAGCTATACCCCCGAAATTTGGTGGCGAATCAGGGACTCGAACCCCGGACACAAGGATTATGATTCCTCTGCTCTAACCGACTGAGCTAATTCGCCGTTTCGTGAAGTCGCTATTATATGTTGTTTTGAGTTTTTGGCAAGTTTTATTTTGTACTTTATGTTTTGTTTTTGTTTTTTAATGGAATAAAACATGGATGAGGTCGTCTGAAACGGTGTTTCAGACGGCCTGTGTGTTTGGAGGATGGTTTGAGGTGGGGGATTTCAAAGTTTGTGGCAGATGTCGCCGAAGCGGAAACCTGTCCAGTCGATGCCGATGTTTTTGCCAAAGGCGATGACTTTGAAGAGTTCCCCCATTTCGTGCTGGTCGGTCAGTTTTTGTACGGAGGTGCTGGTACGGAGGTAGTCTGCCGTGCCTGGAGGGGCGGTTTGTGCCAATAGGTCGGTAATGCCTAGGTTGAATAGGAAATGGGACTGGGGCAGGTAGCCGATGAGGTCTAGCCCGCCGTCGGTGCCTGCTTGGGCAATATCGGTAAAGTTGACGTGTGCGGTCAGATCAGTCAGACCGATATGGAAAAACGGGTCGTGAACGGTGTGGTGGCGGTAGTGGGCGATGAGCGTGCCTTCGTCACGTTGCGGGTGGTAATACTGGGCGGCGTCAAAACCGTAGTCGATAAATATCATGCCGCCGCGTGTGATTTTTTGCGCGAGGGTGAGAATAAAGGCGTATTGGGCGGGGTGTAGCTCGCTGGTGTAGGGGTGTTCGGTTTCGGGAAAATAGGTGGCGGCTAAACGCAGGAGGTCGGGTTGTTTCAAAGATTGCGGGCTTTGTTCAAGCTGTCCGTCGGGGTTGATGGAGACGCCGATGTGTTGAAAGGTGTTTTGGGTGCGGCGGATGATTTCAATGGGCATAGCATCTAGGACTTCATTGCCGATGATGATGCCGTCGAAAGATTCGGGCAGTTCGGTCAGGTGGATGACTTTTTGTGCCAGTTGTGGGGTGGTGTGTTCGGCGATGAATTGGCGTTGGCGTTCGGCAAGCTCTGGTGAGAGTTCGATGATGTAGTAATGCTTGAGGTCGTCTGAAAGGCTCTTTAATAAGGTGGCGGCGAGATGTCCCGTACCTGCGCCGAATTCGTAGATGTTGCCGGCGGTTTGCGGGAGTAGTTCGGCAAGTTGTCGGGCGAGGGTTTGTCCGAATAATGGGGTGAGGGTGGGGGCAGTGATGAAATCGCCGTCTGTGCCGATTTTGTGGCTGCCTCCGGTGTAGTAGCCGTATTCGGGTGTGTAGAGTGCAAGCTCCATAAATCGTGAGAAAGGAATCCAATTATTTTGGGCTTTTATTTCCTGTGTGATGATTTCGAATAGTTTGGAACTTGAGGCTTGCGCGGCAGGGGAGGGGAGGGGGAGGTGTGCCTTCATAACTGTTAGATAATGTAAAATTTATGAATTTATTTGTCTATTATAACGTGAACGGAAAAGGGGCGTTTTTTCATTTTTTTATACTATATGTTGTGTCTAAATAATATTTGCAATACTACATATTGTGTTTTTAAAAACCAAATCGGGTAAAATGGGTGGTTCGGCTTGTTTGTTTGTTTGGTTAAAATACTGTTTTTTAATGATTTTGTTGTTGCATATGTACTGGGATTTTAGAGTAGGGCGATTTGACCGAGGCGTTAAAATTTTTTATAGTGTGGGCTAGTGGGGCGATGTGGGTAAAAGTGTTTGCATTGCCCAAAAAATTCCGATTTAAACCGATTAGGACGAAATTGTGTTTGGTGGCGCTCACGAATTGAGTATTGACAGCAAAGGGCGGTTGGCAATTCCTGCCAAGTTCCGCGATATTTTGCTGCGCCATTATACGCCGTCGATTGTGGTTACTTTGGATTCCCGTCAAAAATTGCTGATGTATCCGGAGGCTGAATGGGCAAAGGTTGCCGAGCAGCTTTTGCACCTGAAAACGGCAGGAAATCCGATGTTGCAGCGTTATCAAAATCTTCTGCTGCACAATGCGGATACGCTGGAATGGGACAGCGCCGGCCGCGTACTGATTCCTGCCAATCTGCGCAAACGGGTGGATTTTGAAAAAGACGTTACCTTGGTCGGTCGCGCCAATCGTTTGGAATTGTGGGGCCGTGATCAATGGGAAGCTGAAATGACTCAGGCTTTGGATGATGATCCTGAAGAGTTGGCATTCCAATTAAGTCAGACGGATTTGCAATTGTGAGTAATGCTGAATATCAACATATCACCGTTTTGTTAAACGAGGCGGTTGATGCTCTGGCGGTTCGTGAAGACGGTATTTATGTAGATGGGACGTTCGGCAGGGGAGGGCACTCCCGATTGATTTTGTCCCGTCTGGGCAGTCAAGGTCGTCTGATTGTGTTTGATAAAGACCCGCAAGCGATTGAGGCGGCGCAAAAGCTGGCCGAGCAGGATGGGCGCGTTACGGTAGTCCATGACGGGTTTTCCAGTTTTCAGACGACCCTGGATAAGCTGGGTATTGAAGAAATAGATGGTGCGTTGTTTGATTTGGGGATTTCGTCCCCGCAGATAGATGATGGCGCACGGGGTTTCAGTTTCCGTTTTGATGCCCCTTTGGATATGCGCATGGATCCGACGCGGGGAATGTCCGCTGCAGAATGGATTGCAACAGCATCGGAACAGGATTTGCACGAGGTTATCAAGAATTATGGTGAAGAGCGGTTTAGTCGCCAGATTGCGCGCGCCATTGTTGCGCAACGGACAGAAAGTCCGATCGATACAACCCGCAAGCTGGCGCAGCTCGTGGCACAAAACGTCCGTACTCGTGAGCGGGGGCAAGACCCTGCGACGCGCACCTTCCAGGCAGTTCGCATCTTTATTAACCGCGAGCTCGAAGAGGTAGGGGCGGTTCTGCCGCAAGTGATGAGTCGTCTGAAACAGGGCGGGCGTTTGGCGGTTATCGCGTTTCATTCGCTTGAAGACCGCATCGTGAAACAGTTTGTCAAAAAATATTCGCAACATCCTCCTTTGCCGCGCTGGGCGGCAGTAAAAGAAGCGGATTTGCCTCTGCCGCCGTTAAAGGCGGTGGGAAAGGCGATAAAGCCGGGTGTTGAGGAAACCGCCTCCAATCCGCGGGCGCGCAGCGCAGTTTTACGCGTGGCAGAGCGGACGGGCGGTGAGATTGCAGAATAAGCATTATGTGGGGCAGGTGTCCTCGGAACAAACAGATTGAGGTCGTCTGAAAATAATGAATAAATTAAATATCCTTTTGTTGGTCTTGGTATCGGTATCTGCTTTTGCGGTGGTCACTGTGCAAGACCAATCGCGTTTGCACTTCATCGCTTTGGATAAAGCGCAAAAGCAGGAAATCAAGCTTGATCAGGACTATGCACGCTTGAAATTGGATCAGGCGCGGCTGGCGAACCACAAGCTGATTAAGGTGGCGGCTGAGAAGCAACGCCTCAAACCGCCCGGCGCGGATAATACCGTGATGGTGGAACGAAAAAAATAATATAGCCGGCTTATCCGGCACTGCAAATTGGTGCCGTCGGATAAAGACACGGTTCGGGTGATTATGAATTGAGATGTTAAGATGTTGATTAAAAACGAATATAAACCGAGCATGCTGCCCAAGGCAGCCAAAGCTAAAAAACCCATCACCAGTGATGGGCGGATTTCTTTGGTGTTGTGGCTGATTGCGGCTGCGTTTGTCGGACTGCTGGCTCGCGGCATCTATTTGCAAACCACGCAGCATGAATTTTTGAAAAATCAGGGCGATCAGCGTTTTGTCCGTACCCTGACTTTACCTGCGTCGCGCGGCATGATTACGGACCGTAACGGCGCGACTTTGGCGTTGAGTGCACCGACTGAATCTTTGTATGCCATGCCTTCCGGTATGGAAGAAATGCCGACTGCCGAACAGATGGCTAAGTTGGCGGCTATTGTTGAGCTGCCTGTTGAGGCATTGCAGGAAAAATTGGCGAAAAAAGATAAAGATTTTATTTATCTGAAGCGTCAACTCAGCCAAGAAAAAGCGGAAGAAATTAAAGCTTTGGGCATTAAAGGCTTGGCATTCCAAAAAGAGCTGAAACGCCATTATCCGATGGGCAACCTGTTCGCACACGTTATCGGTTTCACCAATATCGACGGCAAAGGACAGGAAGGCTTGGAATTGTCGCGAGAAGACAGTCTGCATGGTGCGGACGGTGCGAAAGTGGTTTTGCGCGACAATAAAGGCAATATCGTCGATAGTTTGGATTCTCCGCGCAACAGCGATCCGAAAAACGGGCAGGACATGGTTTTGTCTTTGGATCAACGTATTCAAACACTTGCCTATGATGAGCTGAATAAAGCAGTGGCTTATCACAAAGCCAAAGCAGGTACGGTGGTAGTATTGGATGCGCAAACCGGCGAAATCTTGGCTTTAGTTAACAGCCCTGCCTATGATCCCAACCAACCAGGCAGCGCCGATAGCGAACAGCGCCGCAATCGAGCCGTTACCGATATGATTGAGCCGGGTTCTGCCATGAAGCCGTTTACGATTGCCAAAGCATTGGATTCCGGCAAAGTCGGTGTGGCTGATCGTTTTAACACCATGCCTTATAAAATCGGTCCCGCTACCGTGCGCGATACCCATGTGTATCCTACTTTGGATGTGCGCGGCATTATGCAAAAATCTTCCAACGTCGGTACCAGCAAACTGTCTGCAAAATTCACACCTAAAGAAATGTATGATTTTTATCATGATTTGGGTGTGGGCGTGCGGATGCACTCCGGTTTCCCAGGTGAGACGGCCGGTCTTTTGAGAAGCTGGCGCAGATGGCAGCCGATTGAACAGGCAACCATGTCTTTCGGTTACGGCTTGCAATTGAGCCTGCTGCAATTGGCGCGTGCTTATACCATGTTGACACACGACGGCGAATTGTTGCCGGTCAGCTTCGAGAAACAGGCGGTTGCGCCCAAAGGCAAACGCGTCATTAAAGCTTCGACCGCGCGTGAAGTGCGTGATTTGATGGTTTCTGTAACCGAGCCCGGCGGTACGGGTACGGCGGGTGCGGTAGATGGTTTCGACGTCGGCGCGAAAACCGGTACGGCGCGTAAGTTGGTCAACGGACGTTACGTTGATAACAAACACGTCGCAACTTTCATCGGTTTTGCTCCTGCCAAAAATCCCCGTGTGATTGTGGCGGTAACCATCGACGAACCGACTGCAAACGGTTACTACGGTGGCGTAGTGGCAGGTCCGGTCTTCAAACAAGTCATGGGCGGCAGCCTGAATATCTTGGGCGTTTCCCCGACCAAGCCTCTGACCAATGTTGCAGCCGTCAAAACACCGTCTTAATCCGAGTATCAACGAGATTATTTTATGTTCAGCAAGTTAACCCCTTTAGCTGAAACCAACATTCCGCCTCTGCTGTGTGCAAACGCAGCAGGGCGTTTGTTGCATTCAGACAGCCGTCAAATTAAACAAGGTGATATTTTCGTTGCCTGTCAGGGCGAATATACGGACGGCCGCAGTTATATCCCCGCTGCCATTGCCAACGGCGCGGCTTTTGTTTTTTGGGACGACGACGGCAAATTTGCGTGGAATCCCGAATGGAAAGTCCCCAATCAAGGCATCAAAGATTTGAAACACCGTGCCGGCATGTTGGCGGCACAAGTTTACGGCAACGTTTCAGACGACCTCAAAGTCTGGGGCGTAACCGGCACCAACGGCAAAACCTCCATCACACAATGGCTGGCACAAGCCGCCGATTTGTTGGGCGAAAAAACCGCCATCATCGGCACGGTCGGCAACGGCTTTTGGGGCGCATTGGAAGAAACCACGCACACCACCCCCGCCCCCGTCGATGTCCAAACCCTGCTCTACCGTTTCCGTCAACAAGGCGCAACAGCCGCCGCGATGGAAGTCTCCAGCCACGGCCTTGACCAATCGCGCGTCAACGGCGTGCCATTCCGCAGTGCAATCTTCACTAACCTCACCCGAGACCACCTCGACTATCACGGTACGATGGAAGCCTACGGCGCCATCAAGTCGCGCCTGTTTTACTGGCACGGCTTGAAACACGCCGTCATCAACGTAGATGACGAATATGGCGCAGAACTCGCAGGTCGTCTGAAAAAAGACTGCCCCGATTTGACCGTTTACGGCTACGGCTTCAGCGAACACGCTGACATCCGCATTGTTCATTTCACTGCCTCTTCAGACGGCATGGAAGCCGTATTCCAAACCCCGTGGGGCGAAGGCCGCTGCCGCACCCGCCTGCTCGGACGGTTCAACGCGCAAAACCTCGCCGCCTGCATCGCCTTGCTTTGTGCCAACGGTTATCCGCTTGATAAAGTATTGGATGTGCTGGCAAAAATCCGTCCCGCCTCAGGCCGCATGGACTGCATCATGAACAACGGCAAGCCCTTAGTCGTTGTCGATTATGCACACACGCCCGACGCATTAGAAAAAGCACTAGCTACCTTGCAGGAAATCAAACCACAGGGTGCGGCTTTGTGGTGCGTATTCGGTTGCGGCGGCAACCGCGACCGAGGCAAACGCCCACTGATGGGCGCAGCAGCCGTACAGGGTGCGGATAAAGTTGTCGTAACCAGTGATAACCCGCGCTTGGAAAATCCGCAAGACATCATCAACGACATCCTGCCTGCCGTGCCCGCGCCCGAATGCGTCGAAGCCGATCGCGCCGCAGCTATCCGTTACGCAGTCGAACGTGCTGCTTCAAGCGACATCATCCTGATTGCCGGCAAAGGACATGAAAACTATCAGGATGTACAAGGCGTGAAGCACCATTTTTCTGATTTTGAAGTTGCAGAGAAAGCGTTGGCAGAACTCAGGTAAAAATATTTTCCAGATAATTCCTTAAGGCCATTGGCAAATAGGAAATTACACATTACTCCATCTCACTTTTAATAGGCAAAAATATGCAACGTTATACTCCTTTATTCAATGCCTTGCTTGCAGCCGTCCCTTACTTAACCCGTGAAGATTTACCAAAAGCTCCTCCGGCTGAAGATGAGGATTTGGTATGTCATTGGTTATTTAAGCATTTAGGTTGGTATCACGAATCAGGTGAATGGCATTATGCTGATCATCAATTTATGGAGTATATGGAGTGGAAAGAACCGCATTTAAAATTAGTGAAGTTTTATCCTATACAAAAGCTAGGCATTGAAATAGATGCAACAGGAATTGATGACGAAGTATGCAAACGTACATTAGCAGAATTTTGCGCTCACGAAGGTATTCCCGTGCCGGATGATCAAGGTGAATTGGAAGATCTTTTTGAGAGTGAAGAGATGGAAATGTTTGCAATGTTCAATGATAGTAACTATGTCTTAGAGGCTTACGATGCATTACTTAAGCCTCATGGGCTTCGGCTAATAGACATTGGTTATACCGAAAATGCCTTCCTACTGATGGTAAAAGATGATGATGAGGCAGTGGGAAATGTGGAGCAGGCACTGATCGATTTGGGATATGTCGATATTGAAGAGTAATTTTTGAGTATATACAGACAGAGTGGAGTCACCTTAGGGCAGAGAAGTTTTGCTGTACTTCGTATTCGACTTATCGATTCCACTATAAATTTGACAACAATGTAATCAATTTTCAGACGGCCCGGCAGCCTTAAGGTCGTCTGAAAACGTTTATCCCCCACAAAATAAAAGCAACACAACCCACGCATTACGGCACGTCAGCCATTAAACCCATCACAGTTGTTTCAGACGACCCTGATTTGGAATTTTAAAGGTCGTCTGAAAAACGAGGAGACCGATTTGATGCTGAAAATGCCGACAAAAACCCTTTTAATCAGTGCAGTCATGATTTTATTTGCAGGCTGTACCACCAAACAACTGCCGCGCCCGAACGCCGAAATTGCCGAACTGAGGGCGAAAGAACCGCCGGCGGCGCAAAGCCTGCCCAATCCTGTTAAAGGCAAGCGTTTTGACGACACTTGGGGCGCGGCGCGCAGCCAGGGGCGCAGACATGAAGGTGTGGATATTTTCGCCAAGAAAAACACGCCGATACGCAGCACGACGCCCGGTATCGTAACCAAAATCGGGCGCAACCGATTGGGTGGCAAAGTCATCGGCATCCAAGGGCCGGGCGCATGGCACTACTATGCCCACCTCAACAAATTCGCCAGCGTCCGCCTGTACGAGCGTGTGAAAGAAGGACAGGTCATCGGCTATGTCGGCAAAACCGGCAACGCTAAAACCACGCCTGCCCATTTGCATTACGGCGTATATCTACAAAGTGGAGCAATCAATCCCTATCCTTTGATTAATCAGGATAAATAGGTCGTCTAAAAAAGAGATTTTTAAACAATTTAAGAGGTATTTGTTGAATTAAGATCTAATAATATCTGTTAAAAAATAAGATAGTTTGTTAGATTTTCTCAAACTATTTGCTCGTGATGGGTCTTTATAAAATTTAAAGAGGTATGTGATGAAAGAAAAGTTATCCCTATTTTTAAGTTTGTCTATTCTTTTGATAGGAGGTTGTTCTTTTGATGTTGTAAAAACAAGTTTTTATGAAACAAACGACTTGCAAGGAAAAATATATCCGCATATTAAAAACTTTCCTTTTGAAATATCAGTTATAGAACCAAAAGATAAAAAGCTTATTGGAAGTCAGTACAATATAAAAATCCTTAATATGAAAAACAAGAAAGTACAGGTTATTGAGGAAGGAAAACCCTTTGAACAATTCACGATAACTGATTTATTAAAAATAGAAGATTTTAATAATGATGGTTATCTAGATATTCTTGCATCTTCCATTTACCCATCTTCACAGGTCATCGATACGTTATACATTTTTGATTTCCAAAAGCAAAAATTTATAAAGAAAATGGATGATATTCCCTATGATGGGACAATACGTAGTACGAAAATAGGATGTATCAAAGTCGAGTATATCGTCCGCAATGGTTCGGATTATTTAAAACCGGAAGATTTTTGTTGGTTTGATGGTAAATGGAAATCTAAATAGGAGCATAAGTAATGAGTGGACGTAGTAATTTTAGTACTGAAAAATATATAGCTGCTCGTGATCGATTAGTAGAGCGTAATGAAGCTTTTATCGATAATATCTATTTGGATAGCTATGGATTGCCTACGGCAGGAATTGGTGTTTTATTAGTTGATCGTCAACGTGATAGAAGTTGGCAATTAAATCATTCTAGAGTAAATTTACTTGCAGATGTAACAAATTTATCTGATTTGGACAGAGAAAAGTTAATATCCACTTTAGAGAAGTATACAGATGTATTAGATAGGCACAGAGATGAAAAATATCAAAATTTAGCTGCCTTTAAAAATTCTGCTTTTGGGGCTGAAGCAAAGGCGGTATTAGGAGATATATCGTTTAATCGAACAACCTCCTCATGGGATGTTTTAACCTCTAATCAAAGTACTATGAAATTTAAAATGACACATGATCAGACTTTGAAATTGTATAACAGTATTTCTTCTGATTATGAAAACAGATTAGATAGGCTATTGAGAGAAAAAAACTGTCCGAAGGAAGCACTCTCTGAAGAGCAGCGTGCAGGGTTATATTCGATGGTCTATCATGGATCAAGATTTAAAGCTGGAAAAATGGCTGATGCGATTGGTGATTATTGGAGAGGGGAAATTTCTGAAGAACAGTTGCTTTCCAGGATTCAACGTGATGGCATGGACTCTAAATTTCCGGAACGTTCTAGAAATGAAATTAATTATATGATTCAAATTAAAGAGCGCCCTAACCAACGTGGTGTATACAATTCAGTAGGATTAGAAGATGTTTCTCGTGTTGAGACATTGATGACCGATAATTTTATGTCGCAATCCAATTATGAGAAAACAAGGGCTATGCTACAAGGTCTGCTGAACGATACTGACGGTTCATATGCCAAAAAACTTCTGGCAAATCATCCGGAAGAGGTTGCCAGCTTTAACGAAAAAATTCAAGAAAGTATCGAGCAAACAAGGTTGCAAGAATTGACTGAACGTGAAAGCAGAAATACGCTGCAACAAGAGGAACAACAGCGGAGCTTTTCTCGTTCTGTATAATTTTTTGTATGTGTATTGATAATTTAGTCTCCCTATGGAAGTTTATCCATAGGGAGTTTGGATTGACATGTGAGATTAATAATGAATGAGTTGGAAACTACTTCGGAACGAATACAAAACCTATTGATCGATATGGTCATGGTTATGGAGAAATATAAAGATGATAGTGGAAAAATTGTAGATAACGTTCAAAAAGAACTAGACAAATCTTTAATTCAGCAGCGCAAGATGATGGTTGATATGGTTAGGGATGATGTCCTTCAGCAAGCATCCATACAAGTAAAGGCGTACACTGAAAACATGGATGGGGCACGGAGGCAGATGGTAGAGCAGATTCGTGAGTTCAATACATATTTACATACAGTTAAAAGTGAAAACCAAAAAATATTTAGAATAACTGTATTCAGCACGGCAATTACGTTGGCTACGTTAGTGATTGGCGGTATTGCACTGGCTTTTTTTTATTCGGGCATTATTTCTCAAAAAAAATTGGAAGCAGATATGCTTAATAGAATTAATAATGCTGATATTGTCCGTTGTGGAGATAGCCTTTGTGCGAAAACAGGAAAGGCAGGGAATAACGGTTATCGAGTGATTCAGCAACGATTTTCGGATAAATAAGTTATTGTTTAATTAATAAATTAGAAAAGAAACCATGAAGCCACTAGACCTAAACTTTATCTGCCAAATCCTCAACTTTCCTACGCCGTCTGAAAACAAACCCGTTTCGCGCATCGTAACCGACAGCCGCGACATCCGCGCGGGCGATGTGTTTTTCGCATTGGCGGGCGAGCGGTTTGACGCGCATGATTTTGTTGAAGACGTATTGGCTGAGGGTGCGGCGGCGGTTGTGGTTTCGCGCGAAGATTGCGCTGCAATGGACGGTGCGTTGAAAGTCGATGACACGCTTGCCGCGTTGCAAACGCTGGCGAAGGCTTGGCGCGATAATGTGAACCCGTTTGTGTTCGGCATTACCGGCTCGGGCGGCAAGACGACGGTGAAGGAGATGCTGGCTGCGGTATTGCGCCGCCGTTTCGGCGATGATGCCGTTTTGGCGACGGCGGGCAACTTCAACAACCACATCGGCCTTCCGCTGACTTTGTTGAAATTAAACGAAAAACACCGCTATGCCGTGATCGAAATGGGCATGAACCATTTCGGCGAGCTGGCGGTTTTGACGCAAATCGCCAAGCCCGATGCCGCTTTGATTAACAACGCCTTGCGCGCCCATGTCGGCTGCGGTTTTGACGGCACGAACGATATTGCCAAGGCGAAAAGCGAGATTTATCAAGGTTTGGGCGAAGACGGATTGGCTTTGATTCCGTGCGAAGACGAACATGCCGCCGTGTTTCAGACGACCTCTCAAGGTCATAAGCAGCGGACTTTCGGCGTCGATAGCGGCGATGTCCATGCGGAAAATATCGTGCTGAAACCTTTGTCTTGCGAATTTGATTTGGTGTGCGGCGACGAGCGCGCCGCCGTGGTGCTGCCTGTTCCCGGCCGCCACAATGTCCACAACGCTGCCGCTGCCGCCGCGTTGGCTTTGGCTGCGGGTTTGAGTTTGAACGATGTGGCAGAAGGTTTGAAAGGTTTCAGCAACATCAAAGGTCGTCTGAATGTCAAATCCGGCATCAAAGGCGCGACCCTGATTGACGATACGTACAACGCGAACCCCGACAGCATGAAAGCCGCGATTGATGTGTTGGCGCGTATGCCTGCGCCGCGTATTTTTGTGATGGGCGATATGGGCGAATTGGGCGAGGACGAAGCCGCCGCCATGCACGCCGAAGTCGGCGCGTACGCCCGCGACCAAGGCATCGAAGCGGCCTATTTTGTCGGCGACAACAGCGTCGAAGCGGCGGAAACATTTGGCGCAGACGGTTTGTGGTTTGCCGCCAAAGACCCGTTGATCCAAGTGTTGAGCCACGATTTGCCTGAACACGCTACTGTGTTGGTCAAAGGCTCGCGCTTTATGAAGATGGAAGAAGTGGTCGAGGCATTGACGGATAAAGAGGCCGTCTGAAAATGAAAAACCGACGTTTTTTTAAAGCCTTATTGCTGATTGCTGCGCTGATTGGCGCGTTTTATGCCGGAATGCGGACGCAGGCGTATCTTTATGAGGACCTCTGTCTGGATTTAGGCGGCGGCAGGAATCCGGGAAATTATCCGATTTGCGTGATTGAGAAAGACACTAACGCAGCCGTCGCTCAATAACGCTGCCATCTCTCTAAACAACGGATAACGGGTTCGCTAGAAACCTGCATAGAGAGTGAACTTCAGCAGGCACTGACTGTCATAAGCAGCTTGATAATCAACAAAGGTCGTCTGAAACTTTTTCAGACGATCCAAAAACCAAAATTTAAAACGGGCGATAAGCCCAATGTAACAACAAAAACAAAAGGAAGCCCCATGTTTTTATGGCTTGCACATTTCAGTAACTGGTTGACCGGTCTGAATGTCTTTCAATACACCACATTCCGCGCCGTCATGGCAGCTTTGACCGCCTTGGCGTTTTCCCTGCTGCTCGGTCCGTGGACCATCCGCAAACTGACGCAATTAAAAGTCGGGCAGGCAGTGCGTACCGACGGGCCGCAAACCCATCTCATCAAAAACGGCACGCCGACGATGGGCGGCTCGCTGATTCTGACCGCCATCACCGTATCCACGTTGTTGTGGGGCAACTGGGCAAACCCGTATATTTGGATTCTTTTGGGCGTATTGCTTGCCACGGGCGCACTCGGGTTTTACGACGACTGGCGCAAAGTCGTCTATAAAGACCCCAACGGTGTTTCCGCCAAATTCAAAATGGTGTGGCAGTCGAGCGTCGCCATTGTTGCCTCGCTTGCCTTGTTTTACCTTGCGTCCAATAGCTCCAACAACATCCTGATCGTTCCCTTCTTCAAACAAGTCGCCTTGCCGCTGGGCGTAGTCGGCTTTGTCGTCCTGACCTATCTGACCATCGTTGGTACTTCCAACGCCGTCAACCTGACCGACGGCCTTGACGGCCTTGCCGCCTTCCCCGTCGTCCTCGTTGCCGCCGGCCTCGCCATCTTCGCCTATGCCAGCGGACACTCGCAATTCGCCCAATACCTGCAACTGCCTTATGTCGCAGGCGCGAACGAAGTCGTGATTTTCTGTACCGCCATGTGCGGCGCGTGTCTCGGATTTTTGTGGTTCAACGCCTATCCCGCGCAAGTCTTCATGGGCGACGTCGGCGCGCTGGCATTGGGGGCGGCACTCGGTACCGTTGCCGTCATCGTCCGCCAAGAGTTTGTCCTCGTCATCATGGGCGGTCTGTTCGTCGTCGAAGCCGTGTCCGTTATGCTTCAGGTCGGCTGGTATAAGAGAACCAAAAAACGCATCTTCCTGATGGCGCCCATCCACCACCACTACGAACAAAAAGGCTGGAAAGAAACCCAAGTCGTCGTCCGTTTCTGGATTATCACCATCGTCTTGGTGCTAATCGGATTGAGTACGCTGAAAATCCGTTAAATATTCCGATCAATATCGAAAAGGTCGTCTGAAACAGATTTCAGACGACCTTTTTTATTTTTTGAGAGAAACAGAAAT
The DNA here is from genome assembly GCF_001814135.1 of Neisseria sp. HMSC067H09. NCBI lineage: Bacteria > Pseudomonadati > Pseudomonadota > Betaproteobacteria > Neisseriales > Neisseriaceae > Neisseria > Neisseria sp. HMSC067H09. The sequence continues at coordinate 65,649 of NZ_KV814854.1, forward strand.
CACAGGATTTGCTTTGACGGCTTGCAAAAGTATCTGTTTGAAACGATACGGTGATTACTGTCCAGGCCTTTAAACTTAATCGGCATTACTCCGCCCAAATTACCGTTTCCGACGCATCGCGGCGCGGTTTCGGAGAAATGTCGCGCACACGGTAGCCGAAGGTTGCGGCGACGGATAAAGCCGTAATTCTCAGGATCGAGCAATCCGTCTTCGGCAAGGATTTTTTCCACTGCGGCATATTCCATGCCTTCGATGGCGCAAGAATCGATGCCGAGCATCGCCGCGCCGGTGAGCATATTGCCCAGCGCGATGTAGGTTTGCTTGCTTGCCCAGTCAAACAGGGCGCGTTCGTCGTCGGCGATGGGCATATCGTGGGTTTGGAAACGGCGGTAGCGTTCAAATGCGCCTGCCCGCTCTTCGGCGGTCAGACCGCGCCTGTCCATCAGTTCTTCAAAAGCGGGGCTGTCATAGCGGGCGTGTTTTCGAGCCAACAGGAAAACGACGTGGCTGGCATCCGAAATGGAAGCCTGCATCCCCCAAGCGAAGGGTTTGATTTTTTCGCGCAAAGCTGCGTTCTGTACGACCACAAACTGCCACGGTTCGCAGCCGACGGAGCTGGGCGAAAGGCGTCCGAAGTCAAGGATGGCGGCAAAATCTTCGGCACTGATTTTGCGCGCGGGATCGTAATAGCGGACGGAAACGCGGCGTTTGAAAATTTCGAGGGCTTGTTCGCGGGTCAGTATCATGATGATTCCTTTGATTGAGTATGGAAGGGGCTTCCTTTCGGACAATCAGAATGGTCAAACGTTCGCAAAGATTGCAACACCAGCGGCAGCGAAACCGTTTGACGGTTGTGTGCAGAAAGGTAGGCGGCGTTAATCAGCTCCAGCGATTTCAAGCCTTCGCGCCCGTCGACAACAGGCTCGGCTTTGCCGCGCAATACATCGACAACATTCTGATAATACAGCGGGTGCCCGAAACCGTACACCGATGTGGTTTCATAATTGGCGGTTTTGACCTGTTCGTCGTAATCGCGCTCGTCGGCAAAATTCCATTCCTGAATTTCGTTCACCGCCATGCCGCCGATGCGCACCGTGCCGGTTTCGCCCAAAATGGTAATCGAACCTTCGAGGTTTTTCGGATAGGTGCACATGGTTATCGCCATCGAACCGAGCGTACCGTCGCGCCAACGGAGGTTCATCACGCCTGTGTCTTCGGCTTCAATTTTGCGGTGGGTCGCAATCATCGCCTGCACTTCCGTGACCGGTCCGATAAGCCATTCCATCAAATCGACGTAGTGGCTGGCCTGATTCATGAATGCACCTCCGTCCAGCTTCCAAGTGCCGCGCCAACCGCCTCCTTGGTCGTAATACGACTGCGGGCGCGTCCAAAAAACATTCAAATGCACCATATAGATTTTGCCGAAGCGTTGTTCTGCGACCGCGCGTTTGAGCAGTTGCAGCGTGGCGTTCAGACGGTTTTGTTTCACGACAAACAAGCGTTTGCCCGCTTTATCGGCGGCTTGAACCATGCGTTCGCCGTCAGTGAAGCAGGTTGCCATCGGCTTTTCGGTGACGACGTGAAAACCCGCTTCCAACGCTTCAACCGCCTGCTCGGGATGCAAACCAGACGGCGTGGTGATGACGATTACGTCGGCATCGGTTTCCGCCAACATTTCCGTATAGCGGGCATAGCCTTTCGCACCGGTGCGCTTGACCGCTGTTGCAAGCGCGGCAGGATCGATGTCGCATACAGCAACGAGTTCGCAATCTTCTTGCAATACTTCAAACGAACCGAAATGGTTGTTGGAAATACGGCCGCAGCCGACCAAGGCGAATTTGATTTTGCGGTTTTGAATGGTTTCAGACATTTTCAGACAATGTTCGCATATGTAAAGGGAGATGAAGTATAGTGAAATTTTTGTGAAGAAGTATAGGTGGGAAAGTGTAAAAAAGGTCGTCTGAAAACTTTTCAGACGACCTTTTTCTACTTTCTGAACTCTTCCCTGACGATATCCAGCCAAGCCCTGAGCGCGGGGGTGGGACGCTGGTGTTTTTTCCACGCCATGGTCAGTTGCCAGCGGATTTCGGGTTCGGTCAGCGGGACGGCGGCAAATGTGTCAGGATTGATTTTGCGGGCGTAGTATTCGGGTAGAAGGGCGATGCCCATATGGTGCGCCACCATGTCGGCGAGCAGGTCCCATTGTCCGGTGCGGCAGACGACGTTGGGGGTAAAGCCTTGGCTGCGGCAGGCAGTTTGGATGGTTTCGTTGAGGGAAAATCCTGAGCCGAACAGGATAAACGGTTCGTGTTGCAGGCTTTTGAGGCTGAGGGCGGCATGGCGGGCTTGGGCGCGCGGCATGAGGACGACGAGCGGGTAGTCGCAGAGGGTAATGCTGTCGAAGTCTTCGTGGACGGGGGCGAGCAGTTGTCCGGCGTCGAGTTCGTTGTTGCGCAAGGATTGTTCGATGGCGAGCGAACCTTGTTCGAGGAAGGTCAGTTCGATGCCGGGCCATTGGCGGCGGAAGCGGAACAGGGCGTTGCTGAGCAGGTCGCTGCCGAGCAGTGCCAAACCCAGCCGCAGCGTGCCGCTTTTGATGTGGCGGTAGCCGTCGATGCGGGAGAGCAGCAGGTCGCGTTCATGCAGGAGGTTCAGCGCGTGGCGGTACACTTCTTCGCCGATGGGCGTGGTGGCGACCTGGCGTTTTTTTCGCCCGTTTTCTTTAACCAGCAGCGGCACGCCCAGTTCTTCTTCCAATGCCTGTATGGTTTTGCTGACGGTGGGCTGGGTCAGGTTGAGTGCGGATGCGGCGGCGGAGAAACTTTGCAGGCGCACGAGTTCGGCGAAACAGTGCAGGCTTTTGAAGTCCATTATTCCTCTTGGGCATGATTTTAGTTTGGATAATTCATATTATGCGCAAACCGCGTCCTTATAATCAAGCCTTCGTTTTGGATTACGGATGGATAAACCTTATGGATACGCTGACGCGATTTTTTCAGACGACCTTGCAGCTTGCCGTGGTCGGCTTGGTGTGGCTGGTGTCGGATTTGATGGTGCGCTTTGCCCATCTGCCTGTTTCTTCGGGCGTATTGGGGCTGTTTTTGATGCTTGCGCTGCTGGGTTTGGGCGTGATTAAAACCGGTATGGTCGAGCGCGGCGCGAAATGGGTGTTGGGCGAGTTGGTGTTTTTCTTCATTCCGATTATGGTTTCCGTATTGCAATACCGCGATTTGCTTCTTTCCGAAGGTTGGCGGCTGGTGCTGACGATTGCAGTCGGCACCGCGCTGGTGATGATCAGCACGGCGTTGACGCTGAATTTCTGCTACCGCTGGAAACGCCGCCTGTATAAAAAACTGCACGCCTGATGGGGAACAAAAATGGATTACGCCGCGCTCGCCTGCTTTGTTTGGACCTGCTTCGCCTATTTTGTGGCGAAAAAAATCTACCGTAAAAAACCGCTGATGATTTTCTCGCCCGTTGTGACCGTCTCGGTCAGCACCATCGTTCTGATGCTGCTTTTGGGCATTTCCTACGACACTTACCACAAATACACGCAAGGCATCGTTTTCCTGCTCACGCCGGTAACGGTCGCCTTCGCCATTCCGATTTATGAAAACCGCGAAGTCATCCGCCGCCAGCTTCCCATCCTGTCGATAGCGATTTTGGTCGGCATGTTCGTCGGCGTGGCCAGCGCGTTTTGGATGGGCAATATGTTCCACTTCGACAGCGAAGTGACCAACAGCCTGATGGCGCGCTCGATTTCCACGCCGTTTGCCGTCGTGTTGGCAAGTGAAATCCACGGTTCGGCGTCGCTGGTGTCGCTGTTCACCATCATCACCGGCTTCGTCGGCATGATATTCGGCGATTTGTTTTTAGCGTTCACCCGCATCCGCTTCCACACCGCCAACGGTGTCGCACTGGGCAACGCCGCCCACGGCTTCGGTACTTCCCGCGCCGGACAACGCCACGAAACCGAAGGCGTGATGGCGAGCCTGACCATGATTTTGGCGGGGCTGTTTATGGTCATCATCGGGCCGAGCATGGTGCATTTGGTGGTTTGGCTGATGGGCTGATAGTCAGTTTTATAGTCAATTAAAAACAAAATAGTACAATACTC
>NZ_KV814855.1:0-1151 GCF_001814135.1 Neisseria sp. HMSC067H09
AAGGAAAAATTTGAACGTAGCAAACCGCACGTAAACGTTGGCACCATCGGTCACGTTGACCATGGTAAAACCACCCTGACTGCTGCTTTGACTACTATTTTGGCTAAAAAATTCGGCGGTGCTGCAAAAGCTTACGACCAAATCGACAACGCTCCCGAAGAAAAAGCCCGCGGTATTACCATCAATACCTCACACGTAGAATACGAAACCGAAACCCGCCACTACGCACACGTAGACTGCCCGGGCCACGCCGACTACGTTAAAAACATGATTACCGGTGCCGCACAAATGGACGGCGCAATCTTGGTATGTTCCGCTGCCGACGGTCCTATGCCGCAAACCCGCGAACACATCCTGTTGGCCCGCCAAGTAGGCGTACCTTACATCATCGTGTTCATGAACAAATGCGACATGGTTGACGATGCCGAGCTGTTGGAACTGGTTGAAATGGAAATCCGTGACTTGCTGTCAAGCTACGACTTCCCAGGCGACGACTGCCCGATCGTACAAGGTTCTGCACTGAAAGCCTTGGAAGGCGACGCCGCTTACGAAGAAAAAATCTTCGAACTGGCTGCCGCATTGGACAGCTACATCCCGACTCCCGAGCGTGCCGTGGACAAACCGTTCCTGTTGCCTATCGAAGACGTATTCTCCATCTCCGGTCGCGGTACCGTAGTAACCGGCCGTGTAGAGCGCGGTGTCATCCACGTTGGTGACGAGATCGAAATCGTAGGTCTGAAAGAAACCCAAAAAACCACTTGTACCGGTGTTGAGATGTTCCGCAAACTGCTGGACGAAGGTCAAGCAGGTGACAACGTAGGCGTATTGCTGCGCGGTACCAAACGCGAAGAAGTGGAACGCGGTCAAGTATTGGCTAAACCGGGTACCATCACTCCGCACACCAAATTCAAAGCGGAAGTGTACGTATTGAGCAAAGAAGAGGGTGGCCGTCATACTCCGTTCTTCGCTAACTACCGTCCTCAATTCTACTTCCGTACTACCGACGTAACCGGCGCGGTTACTTTGGAAGAAGGTGTAGAAATGGTTATGCCTGGTGAGAACGTAGCCATTACTGTAGAACTGATTGCGCCTATCGCTATGGAAGAGGGTCTGCGCTTTGCGATTCGCGAAGGTGGCCGTACCGTAGGTGC
>NZ_KV814856.1:0-752 GCF_001814135.1 Neisseria sp. HMSC067H09
GCCAAAACTGCTTTTTCCGGTTTAATCTCCCAAGAGAAGGAAACCTTCGGCTCCATCATGGGTACGTTTAAAGAACCCCTCAACCCGTGGATCAACCCCGTCATTGACGCCGCCACCTCCGCCGACGATTTCCTGCTGACCGACGTGCGTAAAAAGAAAATGACCGTCTATATCGGCATCCTGCCCAATAAACTTGCCGAATCGAGGATCATCGTCAACCTGTTCTTCTCCCAACTGATCAACCAAAACACCAAAGAGTTACCGCAGGATAATCCTGATCTGCAACACCAGTGCCTGCTGCTGATGGACGAATTTACCAGCATTGGCAAAGTAGAAATCATCGCCCATTCCGTCAGCTACATGGCGGGCTACAACATCCGCCTGTTTCCGATTATCCAATCCGTCGCCCAACTGGATGCCGTTTACGGCAAAGAATACGCCCGCACGATCATCACCAACCACGCTCTACAAATCATCTATACCCCGCGGGAGCAGCAGGATGCGAACGAATACTCGGAAATGCTGGGCTATACCACGGTGAAAAGGAGGAACGTCAGCCGCGGACGCGAACGCAGCGTTTCGGAAAGCGAAGAGCGCCGCGCACTGATGCTGCCGCAGGAATTGAAAGGAATGAGTCAGGACAGCGAAATCATCATTTACGAAGGCATGGCACATCCGGCGAAGGTGAATAAGATTCGCTACTATCAGGATGGAATGTTTACCAAGCGGCTGAGGGGGGCGGTGAAGGTGGC
>NZ_KV814857.1:0-24731 GCF_001814135.1 Neisseria sp. HMSC067H09
GCGCGTATCCATCGTCCCAGGTGGGTTCGGGAAAGGCCGTAGTGGTCTGCGGTACGCTGTTGGCTACGTATGTGCAGGTAGTGGAGTACGGCTTGGTATTTGAAGTGTAATGTATATTTGCTCATAAAAAAACTGCACCTTGTGAGTTGGAGGGGATGTCCAACTTTTGGGGTGCAGTTCAGTTTTCAGACGACCTTATGTTCAAACCATGTTACTCGTCGGCTTTATAACCTTTGAGGGCAAAGAAGACGATGTAGAGGTAGCACACGGCAGGTGCAACATAAGAAATCATCATACCGAAATCATCAGCAATCTTACCTTGCAAGACGGGAATCAGCGCGCCGCCAACGATGGCGGTACAAAGAATACCTGAAGCAGAATTGGTAAATTTGCCGAGATTTTTGGTCGCCAGCGAGAAGATGGTCGGGAACATGATGGAGTTGAAGAAACCGATGGCAAGCAGCGACCACATGGCGACGTCGGCATTGCCTTTACCGGTCATCATGGCGATGATGAGCAGGACAACAGCGATAGTGGCATTGAAGGCAAGGTAGCGGTTCGGCGCGATTTTCGCCATAACTGCCGAGCCGAGGAAGCGTCCGACCATGGCGCCACCCCAGTAGAACGACAGGTATTGGGCGGCGGAAGCATGATCCATCCCTTTCAGGAAGCCCAAGACATTGACCATCAATGAGCCGATGGATACTTCGGCACCGACGTAGCAGAAAATACCTGCCGCACCAAGGACGAGGTGTTTGTATTGCCACACGCTGCTTTTGCCGTCGTGGTTGTGTTCGCTTTCTTCTTCGGCGATTTTGCGCGCGTCAGGCAGGCGGATCATCTTCACGAAGACGGCGAGGATAATCAACAGACCTGCCAAACCCAAGTAAGGGATTTGAACGGAGGAAATCTGTTCGGCTTTGCTGGCGGTCTGCGTCGCATCCGCCAGAATCAGGAACGCGCCGATTTGCGGGGCGATGGTCGTACCCAATGAGTTGAATGCCTGCACCAAAGTCAGCGTAGCGGATTCTTTGCCCGGTTTCGCCAACAAGGTTACATACGGGTTGCCTGCAACCTGCAATAGGGTTACGCCTGAAGCAAGAATGAAGAGCGCGCCCAAGAAAGTCGGGTAAGAGTGACTGCCCGCAGCGGGATAAAACAGCAAGCATCCGACGGCGGTCAGCAAGAAGCCGCCGATGACGCCGTTTTTATAGCCGATTTTACCGACGAGATGCCCCATCGGAATCGACATGATGGCATAGGCGGTAAAAAAACAGAATTGAATCAGCATCGCCTGAACATAAGTCAGCTCGAAAATTTCTTTCAGATGCGGAATCAGGATGTCGTTCATGCAGGTGATGAAACCCATCATAAAGAAGAGCGTGGTCAGGACGACCAGCGCGGAATTATGGTTTTGTTGTGATGGCGTAGACATGATTTGCCTTTCGATTTATTGGAATTGACCGTACAAACAGTTAATATCCGTTAATAACGGGCCGAATCATACTGGCTTTTGCCATTCTTGCAAACACTGGAAATGCGCCGACTACATAGAGTTTCAGCAAGATTCTGTCCGATAACGCATTTTTATAGACAGAATCCGTCTGAATTTTACAATTAGCCTACCCGCAAACGACTTAAAATCTTATTTCAGACGACCTTTGACCTGACGCAAACTTATCCGCCATGCCCCTCATTTACGCCTATCTCGGACTCGCCGCCTCCGCCTTTACCTCCGCCACCATCCTGCCCGGCACGTCCGAAGCCGCCTTTGCCGCGTTCATCTATAACTATCCCGAACAGGCATACGGCGCATGGTTGTGCGCCGGACTGGCAAACGGCTTGGGCAGCATGGTTTCCTATTGGATGGGGCGGCTGATTCCGTCCAAGAAAAGGTCGTCTGAAAAGACCCTGCGCCTGCTCCGACGCTGGGGTACCCTGCCCCTTTTGTTTGCCTGGCTGCCCGTTATCGGCGACGCGCTGCCCATTGCCGCAGGCTGGCTCAGGCTCAACCCCTACACCTCCGCACTCATGCTCCTGACCGGAAAAATCCTGCGCTACAGCATCATCCTCGCCGGTATCAAAGGCATGATGTAAACCATTTGCGCAAAACCTGCCGCATTCATTTTCAGACGACCTGAAACAGCGTAAAATCCCAAAGGAAATATCCCGTCCCTTCATTTTTGCAAAGCGAGAGATCATGTTCTTCAATCACATCGAAGCCGCCCCCGCAGACCCCATCTTAGGCTTGGGCGAAGCATTCAAAGCCGAAACCCGTCCCGAAAAAGTCAACCTCGGCATCGGCGTTTATAAAGACGCATCCGGCGCAACCCCCATCGTCAAAGCCGTCAAAGAAGCCGAAAAACGCCTGCTCGAGAGCGAAACCACCAAAAACTACCTCACCATCGACGGCGTCGCCGACTACAACGAGCAAACCCAAATCCTTCTTTTCGGCGCAGACCACGAAATCGTCGCCAGCCGCCGCGCCAAAACCGCCCAAAGCCTCGGCGGCACAGGCGCATTGCGCATTGCCGCCGAGTTCGCCAAACGCCAGTTGAACGCACAAACCGTCTGGATTTCCAACCCCACATGGCCCAACCACAACGCCATCTTCAAAGCCGTCGGCATCCAAGACAAGCCCTACCGCTACTACGACGCCGCCAAACACGGCCTAGACTGGGACGGCATGATTGAAGACCTCGGCCAAGCGCAAAAAGGCGATGTCGTCCTCTTGCACGGCTGCTGCCACAACCCCACCGGTATCGACCCCACGCCCGAACAATGGGAAACCCTCGCCAAACTCTCCGCCGAAAAAGGCTGGCTGCCCCTATTTGACTTCGCTTACCAAGGCTTCGGCAACGGCCTCGAAGAAGACGCATACGGCTTGCGCACCTTCCTGAAATACAACAAAGAATTGCTCATCGCCAGCTCCTATTCCAAAAACTTCGGCATGTATAACGAACGCGTCGGCGCATTCACCTTAGTCGCAGAAGACGAAGCAACCGCCGCCCGCGCCCACAGCCAAGTCAAAACCATCATCCGCACCCTCTACTCCAACCCCGCCTCCCACGGCGCGAACACCATTGCCCTCGTATTGAAAGATGCGGATTTGAAAGCACAATGGATTGCCGAACTCGACGAAATGCGCGGCCGCATCAAAGCCATGCGCCAAAAATTCGTCGAGCTGCTCAAAGCCAAAGGCGCAAATCAAGACTTCGATTTCATCATCGAACAAAACGGCATGTTCTCCTTCAGCGGCCTCACGCCCGAACAAGTCGACCGCCTGAAAAACGAGTTCGCCATCTACGCCGTGCGCTCCGGTCGCATCAACGTCGCCGGCATTACCGATGACAACATCGACTACCTGTGCGAAAGCATCGTAAAAGTGTTGTAATCCGCATCAGGCAATACCAAAAGGTCGTCTGAAAACCTAGGCTTCAGGTTTTCAGACGACCTTTTTTGACAACACCGATTCGGGCTAAGCCAAACCGTAGCACAGGCTATGGCCAGGAATTTATAGTGGATTAACTTTAAATCAGGACAAGGCGACGAAGCCGCAGACAGTACAGATAGTACGGCAACCGATTCACTTGGTGCTTCAGCACCTTAGAGAATCGTTCTCTTTGAGCTAAAGCGAGGCAACGCCGTACTGGTTTAAAGTTAATCCACTATAACAAACAAACCCGTATCAAAACCGTAACGGGTAGGCTGTAACAATCTCAAAACATACCGGCAAATAAAAAAGCCCGGACATTTGTCCAAGCTTTTTAAATTTGGTGGGTCGTGAGCGATTCGAACGCTCGACCAACGGATTAAAAGTCCAAAAAATATAATATAACTAATTGTTTCTAAACAGAGTTTAAGCCAGCACCTTCAGTCTGATACAGTCTATTTTATCCTTCTGCTGTCTCAAATTTGGCACATCTTGGAAAACGAAAATCAAAGCATTTTATTCTTCAATTTGCTTTGATTTTCGTTTTTTCTTTCCAGAATAGGAGGTAACAACCAATGAGAATATTCAAGTTTTTATTATTACACACGTTCATCTTAACAGGCATGGCCGTGATTGTGATGCAGCATGAAAAGATTTCCGAGCAGGAAAATAAACTATTGTTACAACAAATGGAAATTCATACGCTAAAGGCTCAGATTAACCTTATGACCCAAACCATTATGATGAATAAGATGATTATTAATGAAAAAGCCATTTCTTCAAAAGCAAACTAAAAAGGCGGCATTTTGATATAGAAGGAGAGCAAGATGTCCTTTAATCAGATAATCCGGATGAACAGAACAATCCACAATGAACAGCCCAAAGGTTGGAACGGTTTGCATCTTCTTAAATGTACGCATTCATTAAATAGCCGGTCTCGAATTGATTACTTGATGTACTGTGATGTGTTGAAAACCATGTCTGACGGTCGTTTGAAAGTTTTTGTTTATGGAAAACGGTATCACTCTGTTCAAGGCGGCCGTATCCGTTATGTAAATGATTGGCAGGTGTCCCCTGCCGAGAAATGGGATGTGAAAAAAACATGAAGAAAATATTGATACTGACAACATCACTCTTTGCTTTTTACCAAACATCAGCGATTGCCGCCGCCCCGTACCCACAATATGAGGCTTTGGTTGAAAAGCATGCCGCTTTGCAACGATTAGACAAAAACATTGTATGGGCGGTTATGGGACGGGAAAGCTCAGGTAATCGTTTCGCAATATCTAATAAAAACGCCAGAGGTTTGTTACAGGTTATACCGCCGACGGCTGCAAGAATGGGGGTGAATCCAAAACATCTCTACGATCCGGAACAAAACATCATCGCAGGTACACGTTACCTGCGTTTTTTATGTAACCACTTCCCTGACAAATCCAGTATTCACGGCTGCAATCTTGACTTGGTGCTTGCCGGCTACAACGCCGGCGAAGGGGCAGTACGAAAATATGGTGGCATACCGCCTTATCGGGAAACACAACACTACGTCAGAAATGTCAAAGCGCGTTACGCGCGCTTGAGCGGCAGCCGTACAGTTTTGGCATCAAGTCCTGTTCAACCTTTCAAGTTGAAACCTATACCTGCTGTTGCCCGATCTGACAGTTCGTCTGAAAACATAGTTAAAGTAGCAGCCCAAGCACCCGTCAAGCGATACGCGGAATGGGATGTATTCAAAGAGTTTTAACTGCCTTCGGGCTATTTTTATTGCCGCTTTAAGCGGTTTTTTTGTTTTCGTAAAAAGGAAAAACGATGATGAATAACATCAAAAAAGCGGGTAGTAATACCCAAACCGTTATAACAGTTGCTTTGTTGGCAATGGCACAAACGACATTAGCGGACGGGTTTAGTGGTGACGTTTCTTCTATGGCTATAAGTGTCCGAACGGCCATCTACACGCTTGTCGGCGTTGTCGCCACTATTGCCCTTATTTGGCAGGCGGCACAAGGGTTCGGGGGAAGAAAGACATGGGGGGATGTTTTAGAAACCTGTTTATGGATTGTGTTTGCCGGTGCTGCTATTGCCGTTGGCACTTGGCTGTTTACAAAAGGCGGTAGTATGAAAGTGGGCTAAAAGTTGGAGGTTCTCAAGTGAAAAAAGAAGACATCCATACCGAACAGGCGACCTTCAACGGCTTGAATAGGCGTGCGATGGTTTTAGGAATTCCTCTACCGGCTTTGGCCGTTTGTGGTTTAGCTGCCGTCATCTTGACAATGGCAACACTGCCCTTTCTTGAAGGAAGGGCATTATATTTTCTGCTGTTGCCTTTGCCGGTTTTGGCCTTCCTATACACCATCAGTAAGAACGACGATCAGGCATTGAGGATTTATTTCTATGAAACGAAATATTTCTTACGTCGTCGAAATACCAAAATGTTCAACGGTACCAATACCATTCTCGCCACAAAATTCGGGAGACAACAAAGTGATTATCAGCGATTTTTTGAGCAACGCTCTAAAAGCGCAACCGGCACAGTCGGATTTTCTACCGAAAATCTGCCAACACGTCACAAACAACATCGTTAATTACAAAACGGGACATCTCGCCTTCGTTATCCGCATGGAAGGCCTGCCGTTTGATGGTGTAGACGACAAGCACCTGTTCACGCAGTTTGTATCGTTACGCAACCTGCTCGCCGGTATGGGCAAAACCTTGGGCAACCGTTTGGCGGTGTGGGGAACGCTGCAACGCCAAAAGATTGTCTTTGACCGTGAATACAAGTTTCGGACGGCCTTCTGTCAGCAGTTTGCCGATAAGTATCTGAAACGCTTTCAGGAAGCGGATTATTTTGAAAACGTGTTCCATCTGACGGTTTTGATTAAGTTCGACCATTTGGAAGCAGGGATTAAAGAGGCAGAAGAACAAATTCAGATTCTGATGCGTGCACTCGAACCCTATGATCCGTATCTTCTGACTGCCTATCAGAATGAAAACGGTGTTGCCTTCTCGGAGGTGTACTCGTTTTTCGGTAGTCTGATTAATGGAACAAGGGAAGAGATTCCGCTATCGGTTGGTGATGCCTATCAGACCATTCCTGGTGCTAATCTGCATTTCGGATCGGATTTGTGCGAAATCCGTGCACAAAACGGAACGCGCAAGTTCGCGCAGATGTTCGATCTGAAGGACTTCGGTGTCAGCAAGCCTAAGATTTTGACATCAATCCTGCGCTTGCCGTGTGAATTCACATTCACGCAAAGCCTCGTATTCATCAATCCGTATGATATGCAGGGTGAAATCAGGAAGCAGCTCAACAACCTGACATCGGTCAATGACAAAGCTACCGCACAACAGGAAGAGTTACAACAAGGTCAGGGCTTGCTGGTATCGGGCGAACTGATGTTCGGCGACTATCATGCGGCGTTGGTCGTATACGGTAAGACGGCGGAAGAGGCGGCGGCAAACGGTGCGCGTGCCTATTCCACATTCCTGAATGCGGGCGGCTACCGCTTTACCAAGGCGGGGCTTTCCGCTCCTGCGACGTTTTTCAGCCAAGTGCCGGGCAGCAAGGAAAAGCCCCGCTCTTTCCCGAAAACGACAACAAACTTTGCGACAACCTTTGGCATACACAACTATTCGCACGGTAAAAAACAGGGTAATCCGATTGGCGACGGTTCGGCAATTATGCCGCTGCAAACCACGTCCAAAACGATTTACGACTTCAACTTCCATTTTTCAAACCTGAAGGAGGACAGCCTCGGCGAAAAAATCGCCGGACACACGCTGATACTGGGTGCAACCGGTACGGGTAAAACTACGCTGCAAACAGCCATGATGGCGTTTACCGAACGTTTCAATCCTTATATGTTCGTGATGGACTTGGACAGGGGTATGGAAATCTTCATCCGCGCCATTGGCGGCTCGTATTTTGCATTGGAAGCGGGTGTTCCGACCGGGTTAAACCCTTTCCAACTGCCCGATACGCCGTCAAACCGTGAATTCTTGTACAGCTTGGTTGGTATGTGCGGCGCAGACGAGAACGGCAAACTCACGGCGACGGAGGAAAAGGAGATTCAGGCCGCCGTCGATACGATGTTCAGCATGGATTACGAACACCGTCGTTTCAGCCATCTGTTACAAAGTATTCCCGTCGTTCCTGATCCCAACTCACTGCGTATGCGCTTGGCAAGATGGTGCGAAAGTGAAGGCGGACGGTTCGCATGGTGCTTGGACAACCCGACGAACCTGTTTGATGCCGAACAGTTCTACCGTGTCGGCTTTGACCTGACCGATATTCTGAAGGACGACTATCCGCCGACCGCTCCGGTTTTAGCGTATATGTTCCACCTGAGAAACATCATGATGGACAAAGTCGCCAAAGAGGATGGCATCCTTGCCTCCATAATTGAAGAATTTTGGTATGCGGCACGTTTTGAGGCATTGCAGGACATCATGCTCAAAATTCTGAAAACCGACCGCAAACGCGGCGGCTGGCTGATTTTGGTGTCGCAATCGCCGGAAGATGCTATTTCCTGTCCGATATTCCCCGCCATTGTTCAGCAAACGCCGACCAAAATCTTCTTGCCAAACCCTGATGCCGAGTATGAAAACAGCTACGAACGTTGCGGCCTGACGGTAAAAGAGTTTGAGGAATTGTCCAAACTCTCGTTGGAAAGCCGCACATTCTTGGTTAAGCAGTCGAAACAGTCGGCATTCGCCATGTTGGATTTGTACGGTTTTCAGGATGAAATGGCATTTCTGTCCGGATCATCTGACAACGTGGAGTTGTTGTATCGGGTGATGAAGGATGTTGGCAGTGAAAATCCGGATGTTTGGTATCGTTCGTTTGTTGAGGCAGTACAGGAACGCCGCGAACGGAAGAAAGCCCATGTCGCATGATATTCATCTTTATTACGAAGGTCGTCTGAAATATCAGACGGCCTTTTTTATTTCCGCCTACTGGCGGTTTTTAATTAGGAGTTCAAAATGAAGATCCATTTGAAAAAAACAGTCTGCTCGGTATTGCTGGCTGTAAGTTTGGCTTCAGTGCCACTTGTGTCAACTGCCGGAATCCCCGTTACCGACGGAGCGGCCGCAGCCCAGCGTGAAAAAAACTTTGCCAAAGAAATGCTTGAAATGGGCAAGCAACTTACAGAAATGAAGCGTCAGTTCGAACAGCAGGTCAAACAGTTCAAGGCAATGACCGGCTCTCGCAACATGGGCAACCTTTTGAAGGATACGGTTAAAGACCAAATTCCGTCCGAGTGGAGCGAGATTTATAAAGGCGCAAAAAATATCGACTATAAGTCTGTAATTAATAGTAAGGCTTATAACCCCGAAACGGCGCAACGAATGGCTGTGCATAACATGAAGGAGATGGAAAAAGTCTTTAACTCGATGGAGACACAACTTAAATCTCTGTCGCGCTTGATGGACGAAGTCAACAATACACAAGACATCAAAGCCGCTACTGACCTGCAAAACCGCATTTCTGTGGAACAGGCAAAAATCGCCAACAATCAAACCAAGCTGGATATGCTCGATCGGTTGTATAAACGACAACAAGAAATCGAACAGCGCCAGTATGCTTCCCGTGAAGCTTGTATGGCACGCCATATCCGTGACCGCAACTATGTGGTCTGCAATCAGTAGTAGCTTTATCGTGCTGTATTCGGGAATAAGCGAATGCAGCACTAAATAAAATAGGGCAAATTATGGAAACAACTTCTTATTTTTCCGAACTCGCCAACTTTCTACTAAACGGTATGGGAACTAATCTGTTCCATAAATCAAACAACATGATCAGCGGTATTGCTCCGGTTTTTCAAATCGGCTTTGGGATTTATATCCTGTTGGTCGCGTTTGACTATTACAAACGGGGGTTTGATGAAAATGTCGTGGATTTGGGCAAGCGCATGTTCGGCTGGTTGCTTATTATTGCTTTTGCTTTCAATTCCAGTCAGTATCAGAAACTCGCCAATATCATGTGGATGTTGCCCGAAAATCTGAGTGGATTGTTGGGGACTTCAACCTATACTGCAAGCGCGTTGGATACCCAAAGCAACAATATCTTAAAGATGATGGAGAATATTTTTGCGTATGCCGCTTCATTGGATATGTTACAAGTATCAGATAAGCTGATGCTTTATATTGGTGGTGGGTTTGCTGTTATATTGGCTTATTTGTTCTTTCTCATTACATTTGCTTATTACCTAATTGCCAAACTATCATTGGCGATGGTAATCGTCATCGGACCTTTGTTTATAGGTTCAATGCTGTTTCCTGCAACACGGCAGTGGGGCATGAATTGGATAGGACAAATCCTCAATTACTCAGTTACAGTAGTGTTTTACGTTATTCTAGGTGCATTGCAGAATGATTTTTTCAAGAACCAATTAGAAAGAGCTGTAGTTGGAGAAATTGGATCAGTTGCTCAGGTAGTCGGCTTGATTCCGCTCTTTTTCCTATCAACAACAATTTTTATTTTGGTTGCCTGGAGTATTCCTTCGATTTCTTCCGCTTTAACGGGTGGGGCATCTGTAAACGGTTTCAGTCGAACCGTTATGTCTGTGGCAAGATGGGCAAAAGGTGTGAAACTTCCCGGTGGAGGGAAAGTCAAACCGAAATAACCCAATTTTAGGAAAATATGATCATGACTTTCGTAACTAAAATGCTTTGGTGGATGTTGTTGCTTTCTGTGGGCACATTGATGTTTATCGGTATGTTCGGCAACTTGATGGAAAGTTCTTTGGCCAGATTAGCCGGGCTATGTATCGGTTTATCGATTTTTGGATTATTTTTTAAACTGCTTGACCGACCGGTACCGGTTCGTTTTGATGATTAATACTCTAAGGGTTTAAATATGGATTATCGCAAGATTACTAAATTTGCTGCTATAACAACCCTGAGTTTGGGCTTGAGTGCCTGTGCTGAACTGACTGACGGCCTCAGCGCTATCAATGGTACTTTGGCGGGCATCAATTCAGGTATGGCCAGTTCGGGAGCAGGTCAGGCTAAAGACATTTTGTCTTTAGGCAGTAAATCTACAGCTCAATACGAATTAAAAAACTTGAAAATGCTTGTTGTCCAAAGGGGTGGCAGTTATAAGGGGGCGATTCCACAGGCAGATATAACCTTTACTGGTGAGGCTTTAAACAAAACCAATCGTCTGATTGTGGTTAATGTGTCCGTTCCTATTTATGACAAACAGGGTTATTATGTGTCGGCAGTATCAACCGACATCCACATTCCGCCTAAAGAGAAAGTCAAAATTGACAACTTTCGTACAACTCTTTCTCTAACCGATGATAATCGTTTCAATATTCAAAAAACGCAATATCACTCAACAACCTATTAATCTACCTAAGAATCACACCCCAATCGGGGTGTTTTTTTTGGGCTTATCGATTCATAAATCAAAGGAAATCCCCATGAAAACCATCCTTCTTCTCTCCCTTTCTATCGCACTCTGTGCATGTTCCGGAAAAAAGCCTCCCCAACCTCACGGTACGCCTTTTCCGATTAATTCAACTGTTCAAACAAGAGGGTAAACGATGTCTGAAAAATCAAAACAAGCTGTCAATAACAAGATGGCTACTGAATTTATCAATGCCGCCAAGGGTTTTGAAAATGCAGAAATTGTGCGTGTCCACAAAAACGCCAAAATCGCATGGCGCATCAGCGGCGTGTGTCTGTTGATTACCGGACTGGCGGTCGGTGCGGTGGCCGGTCTGACGCCCCTGAAAGAAACACGACCTTATGTAGTCAAAGTGGATAACAACACCGGGAGCACCGAAATCGTTACTATGATGAAAAATCAGGAGCAGTCCTATGGCGAAGTAATGGACAAACACTGGTTGACACGGTATGTCCAACTCCGTGAAAGCTATGACTGGGTAACGATACAAGATAGCTACGATGCAGTCATGTTGATGAGTTCTCCGGAAACACAGGCGGCTTTTGCCAAAATTTACAATGACAATCCGCAGGCTCCACATAAGGTTCTGAAAAACCAATATAAAGTTGTCGCAAAAGTGAAAGCCGTGACCTTTATCGGTAACACCGCACAAGTCCGTTTTGAAAAACGTATGGTGCCTGTATCGGGGGATTTAAATCAGGAAATTCCCGTGCAGAACATGATTGCCACTATCGGCTACGAATACGCGAATCAGCCCATGAGTGAAGAAGCCCGACGTATCAATCCGCTGGGCTTTATTGTCAAAAGTTACCGCGTCGATCCGGAAACCGCGTCATAAGAAAGGGTTAACGATGAGTTTAAATATGAAACTGACAGCATTGCTGCTGATGGGGCTTATGCCTGCGGTATCCAGCGCGGTATCCATCCCCAAAGGGTCTGCTAAAGACGGCCGCATCCAAACCGTTATGTACAATCCCGACGACGTCATCCATATCCATGCGCGCATTGGCGAGGCAGTTTTAATCCAACTCGAAGATGGCGAGCTGTTGACCGGCGATCCGACCAGCGGTCTAGGCATGGGCGATGCCGCAGCGTGGAACTTGGCGGCACGAGGCAATAACCTCTACATGAAGCCGGTTGCTTCCGCACCTGCCACGAATATGTTGATTACGACCAGCAAAAAACGGACGTATGCCTTCGACCTGTCGCTGACCGGCAAGAAAAACGGCAAATATGTGCAAAAACCAACCTATATATTGCGGTTCGTCTATCCCGACACGGCGGCTTACAAAGCCCGCGCCGAAGCGCAGAAACAGGCAAAGGCTTTGGAAAAACTCAAAGCGGCGGGACACCGCCCCAACGCGCGGCACAATTACAACTATTGGGGTAAAGGCGATAAGACACTTGCACCGACAGCGGCCTACGACAACGGCCGCTTTACTTATTTCAGCTTCGATAACGGCCGTGAGCTGCCGCTGATTTACAAGGTGATGGACGACGGTTCGGAAATGCTACTCAACAGCCATGTGGACGGCGATACCGTGGTTATCCATGAAACCGCCAAACGGTTTGTATTCCGTTTGGGCAAATCAGTGTTGGGCTTGGAAAACCGTAGTTTTAACGAACGCGGTACATTCAACCGCACTGGCACAAGTAGTCAAGATGTTGTCCGTATCAACAAATAGAAGGAAGACAGATGAAAATTTTCAACAAATTCAAAGGTAACAAGGATACGGAACAGTCTAATTTGGTAGAAAACGGCGACTACACAAAACCCGAAGCTCTGTCCCAATCCGTCAAGAACGAAAAAATCGAACCCGGTATGCCGTTGAACCTCAATTCCACTGCGCCCAACAATATGCGTAAAGTGTTATTCGCAGGTGTAGGTATTCTTGCAGCAGGTGTAGTTGTATCGGGCTTAATTGGCATGACGGGCGGCAGCGAAGATGCTGAAGCGTCGCAACCACAGGCGGCATCCGCTCCTGAAACAACAAAAGGTAAAAACTTCGATCGAGACAAAGCTGAACTTGCCCTGTTGGAACAACAGGCAGCTTCCGAAGCTGCTCCCGAAGGTGTGGCCTCAGAGGTGAAGACTGAAGCAGCCTCTCAAGTTCAACCGGCAGGCGGTCAACCTGCCGAAATATCTGTTGAACAACCCGATCTCGGAACATTGCCTGCTGATGGCCAACCAAAACAAACGCCCCAAGACCGGAAAATGAGTGGCAATGTGATGGCCAACCTGGAAGGCGATATGTCAGAAAATACTCGTCCCGTCTCTTTGGGTAGTCCTTCGTCAGAAGGCGGTCAACTGATGAATTCAACCGGCTCGAGCTTATTTAGTGATGCGGAAGGCAATAGTCCGTTATCAGGTAGCAGTGGCAATGGTTTCGGTTCACGCCTGAATGCCACAACGACGGCATCAGTTAAAGCGCAACAGCGCGGAGATTTAACCTACTTGCTTGCCAAAGGCACAAATATCCGCTGCGGACTGGATACCAAAATTGTAACGACCCAGCCGGGCTTTACCCGCTGCATCGTGTCAAAAGATGTATATTCCGCCAATGGGAAAACCCTTCTGATCGAGCGTGGCAGCAAAATCATCGGCGAACAGACGTCCGCCCTGTTGCAAGGTCAGGCGCGGGTCTTCGTGTTGTGGAACGAGTTGGAAACGCCGTCGGGCGTGAAAGTGCCGTTGGCCAGTCCCGGGGCTGGCGCGTTGGGTGAAAGCGGTCATGCCGCCTATGTGAAATATCATTTTTGGCGACGTTTTGGCGGTGCTCTCATGATCAGCATGATAGGCGATGCTGGCGATGCTTTCAGCAACCGCCAAAACCGCCCTTCCGGCAGCAATAATCATATATCCTATGAAAATACGACTGAAGCCGCGCAACAGATGGCAACTGAAGCCCTGAAAAACAGTATTAATATTCCGCCAACCGGCACAATTAATCAGGGCACGTTGATTAACATCATGGTCGCTCGGGATGTCGATTTCAGTAACGTGTATGAATTGGTCAATCCTTACGGATACTGATTAAGACGACCTGCTCCTTCGGGAGCAGGTTTTTTATGAAAGCCAAATTCCAAATGACACAAAATCCGAAACCTTTTAACGGGCAGGCATCAATCCATTCTGATGCGGTTGTCCGTAACTTGATGGCCAAAACGGGCTTAGACGACTATCTCAACCGCGAAGGCGTAACCGAAGTACTGATTAACCGCGAATGCGAAGTCTTTTTGGAAACATCAGCCGGTTTTGAACGGATAGAAGACGACCGTTTAACATTGCCGATACTGACTCAGCTTGCTACCGCGTTATGTACCTATAACAGCAAACATATCAGCATGGAGCAGCCCATCCATTCCGTTACGCTCCCCGACGGCGAACGCGGCCACATCATGATACCGCCTTCTTGCGAAGACAAAACCATCGTCTATGCCTTCCGCAAACCGTCGCAGACACGCTTTTCGTTGGACGACTATATCAATACGGAACGCGTTAATCGCTTCCACGACGTATCTGTCTACGGCGTTTCAGACAACCTCAATCTTGGCGAAATGGAGATGGACAGTAAATATTTTCGGGATATTTCCGACAAGATGAAGCTGCCACACGATGTACAGCTCCAACCTTGGCAGTACGAGATGCTGGAACACAAGGCAAACCGCAATATGAATGCCTTTTTCGCTTTGGCCATCAAACACAAACTCAACATCTGCATGGTCGGCGGCACGGGTTCGGGCAAGACTACGTTTACCAAAGCACTGTCCGACCTTGTTCCTTCAGAAACCCGCATCATCACGCTGGAAGACACGCACGAGCTGGACTTGCCCAAGCATCCCAATCATGCACATCTGTTTTACAAAGGCCATATCACGGCAAAAATGCTGATTGCCGCCTGTATGCGTTTAAAACCCGACCGCGTATTCTTGACCGAATTGCGTGGCGATGAGGCCTGGGATTACATCTCACTCCTGAACACCGGACACCCGGGCGGCCTGATGTCAGTCCATGCCAACGACGCACGGAGCGTCCACTACCGTATCGCGCAACTGGCGAAAGAGTCGGCAACCGGTCGGACGATGGATTACGACTATATCCTCAATGCCGTCAAATCCAGCATTGATGTGATCGCCTATTTTGAAAAAACACATATGACCGAACTTTATTTTGACCCAGTTGAGAAATACTACGCTATGCGCGGGCATGTATGATAAGGAAAACGTAAAAGGTCGTCTGAAAACTGGCTCACAGACGACCATGTAATTAATAAAAATACCTTGTTACTGAAAATATCTTGTTGTTCAATTTTGCCTAAAGCCAGTTATATCTATAAAATTATCAGAAATTAAAGAGAGGTTAGAAATGGCTGCTGCTGCACCTGCAACTGTCGCACAAAGTGCATTTAAAAGGCTTGAGCAAGTATTGGAAAAAGAAAAACCGGCTTTGCTGATGCTTGATGGATTGAAACGGGATGCCAAATCTTTATTGGGCACTCCTGACGCATCTTATGGCCATCTAATATATGGGATGCTGAATGCAATTAATAACCGTAGGAACGATTTTGACAAACACTTTGATATGATTTCAACACCTGAAGTCTTAAATATGGGGGCTTTTTTCAGAGTGAACGGTTTAAACAGAATGGGGTACTTTGAAGAAGCGACCGAATATCTGAAAAAAATGTTGAATGCTTCCCACAAAACGGATAACCCTGCATTGTTAAAGCATCTGACTCATCTCGGAATGTTATACGGTTTTATCGAACAACCTGGACTGATTATCGAACGCCTTAATAAGATGAAGGCTCTCGAACCGAATCAACAGGATGATTTAGAACGTTTACATCTGCTTCTTACCAATACAAATGTGAATGAAACTGTTTTGGTTTCTGCCATTTTGGCTGCAAAAAATCTTCTTAAAGAAAAAGGGTTTCAGATACCGACCTATTCTTTCCATTATTCAATAGAGTCAGACATCTTTATTGAATTAAAAATGTTGTGTTTTGGCAAAAATATTGACC
Organism: Neisseria sp. HMSC067H09; assembly: GCF_001814135.1. Lineage (NCBI taxonomy): Bacteria > Pseudomonadati > Pseudomonadota > Betaproteobacteria > Neisseriales > Neisseriaceae > Neisseria > Neisseria sp. HMSC067H09. The sequence goes on from NZ_KV814857.1 coordinate 15,869, forward strand.
AGATGGCAGAAGCAGACGAGGCATTATCATGGTTATTGGTTGATATGGAGGAATCGGTAGATGCAAACCTAATCAATTTCAATATCTCCTGCCGCCCTTATAACCGCAGTTACGGAATAGGTTGTTAAGATATGATTGAACCTCATGATTTTGTGTCTAGTGGCAAATCAATGATTGGAGAGTCCGAAACAGGAAACCGAAATGCCGTCAGCCGTATCTATTACGGTGTCTATCATACAGGTTTACTTTTTGCCCGAGCCCATTTGGGATTTACCTATGACGCAGGACACTCCATGCATAAGCAACTTATCCTTTTTTTTAAAACCAGTAACGATAGAAAGTTGAAAGTCATCGGCAGACAAATAGAAAAACTGAGAAATTCTAGAAATGAGGCGGACTATTTCCTTGAAAGCCATGTTTCCCCCGAAGATGCCAGAGAGGATTTAAAGTTGGCTTTGCAGACTATTGCCCAAATCGAACAAATGAAGGCTCAATACTTGTAATATATGTAAAAAACCCAAAGCCGTCCGAAGTTTCGGACGGCTTTTCCATATACGGTAATTTTGAAAGAATTATAAATGCCATATCTGAACAAAGTCGAAGTCATGGGAAATCTAGGTAAAGACCCGGAATTGCGTTATCTGCCTAATGGGAAAGCGACGACAACCCTCTCCATTGCCTATACCGAAAAATGGCGCGACAGGGAAACAAATGATTTACGGGAACGAATCGAATGGTTTACCGCCGTGCTGTACGACAAACAGGCGGAAACGGTTTGTAAGTATATGAAAAAGGGGGACTGTATTTTTGTCATCGGCAAATTCCAGTCCCGTATTTATAAAGACCGGCAGCAAATCGAACGGACGGCGCATGAAATCATCGTTGCCGAGATGCAGATTATCCATACACGCCAGCCGTCGGTCGCCGCCCCGACCGGACTGCCCGATTATTTGTGAGGTCGTCTGAGAACGTTGCCCGCCGAGAGCGGGCTTTTTGTTTGAGGTTTGAATATGAAAAAGAAACTGCTGACCCTGATTGCCGTACTTGCCGTAACCGTTCCTGTTGCATTGGCGGGCGGTCTGTATTTAGGCAGCGTCGTATTTTCAGGTTGGATGAAGCTGAAAGCAGAACCGTCAGTCGGAATGCTGTACCACTACTGGCAGTATTACGACCACCTGCCGCCCGATTTTCTGACCGCGTTTCAAATATGCGCCGCCCTTGCCCTGCTGATACCGGCGGTGGTTTTTCTGACGGTATGTGCCGGTATGCTGATGAAGCCCAAGCGCGAGCTGCACGGTTCGGCGCGTTTTGCCAACCGTGCGGAAATCGCCAAACATGGCCTGCTTAAAAAAGCGTTCAACCCTGACGAAGCACCTGACTTGTTAATCGGCAAATACGGCAACAACTACCTGCGTTGGTCAGGCAACGAATTTTTGTATTTGGCCGCGCCGACCCGTTCCGGTAAAGGTGTCGGCATCGTTATTCCGAACTGCCTGCATTACCGCGACAGCATGGTGGTTTTTGATCCCAAATTGGAAAACTTCCTGATTACCGGCGGCTACCGTGCAGCACATGGGCAGGAAGTGTTTTTGTTTAACCCGGGCGGACGTATGCCGGAACACGAACGAAATCCAAATGCACCCTTGGTTTCACATCGTTGGAATCCCTGTACCTACATTCGACGCAATCCCGTCTATACCTACAAAGATGTGAAAAACATCGCTTCCATCATGTATCCGAAGCCTGCCAAGGACAACGGCAGCGCAACCTTCTTCCAAGAATCGGCGCAAAACCTGTTCGCCGGTTTGCTGCTCTACATGGTCGAAACGGAACATGAGCGCGATCTGTCCCTGCCTGAAAACAAAACTACGTTGGCCAACCTGTTCCGTTTGACGACGCCATCCGGAGACCGCACTCTGGCCGAATGGATTAAAGATGAAATGATCTTGCGTGAACAACAGACACATACGCAGTTAAGCCAAAACTGCCGCAGTTTGTTGATGGGCTTTGCCAATGGTAACGCCAAAACAGGCGCGGACATTTTGGCGACACTTATTGCGCCTTTGGGTATTTTCATTGACCCGGTGGTTGAAGCGGCGACCAGTGGCGATGATTTTTACTTGGATGAAGTACGCAAAAAACGGATGACGGTCTATATCGGCATCGTGCCAACCGAAACCGCCGTATTTTCTCGATTGACGAACCTGTTTTTCAGCCAACTGATTACGGTAAACGTCGAGCAGGGCTTGCCGTCCAACAATCCCGATGCGTTGAAATACCAATGCTGCCTGTTGATGGACGAATTTACCGCTTTGGGCGTAATTCCCGCCATTCAGCACGGTGTTTCTTATATTGCCGGTTATGGGCTGAGGCTGTTGCTGATTATCCAAACCCCATCCCAAGTAACTGACCTGTACGGCCGCGACGCGACGCGCACCTTCTTTACCAATTTCGGCTGTCAAATCGTCTATCCGCCACGCGAACAGACCGACGCAGAGGAATACAGCAAGCTGGTGGGCTACGAAACATTCAAAACAAAATCTATTTCACACTCCTCCGGTAAAGGGAAAAGCCACAGTACCAGTACCAGTGATCAACGCCGCGCCGTGATGAATCCTGATGAGATGAAAATGATGCCGAAAAGTGACTGTATCATCAGTTTGGGCAACAGCCGTCCGATCTACGCTAAGAAAATCGTGTACTACACTGATCCGGTATTCGCCAAACGGGCGAACTGGGCATTACCGGAGATTCCGGTTTTGAACATCCATCTTGATAAACAAGCACCCGTCTCAGCTCCGAAAGCAACCTTTGTAACACCGGAGGAAATGGAAAGTTTCCACTGGTCGGATGCTTCCAATGCCGAAGAAATCGCCGGTGCCATTCTTGCTTCGATTTTGCCTCCGGACAGCCCGCCTGACTATATCGCGGCATTGATGCCCGCCCTTTTAAAAAATTGGGGAGAGGACTCATTGCCATTCATCAGGCAGTTTATTGGGGATTCCGTTCAAACAGCATAGAAAAGCGGTCTGTGAAATGCAGACCGCCTTATTTTTTATTTTTTCTATAAGGAAGTGGAAATATGAGCGACATTGACGACATCCGCAGTGCCTTGAGTTATATCGACTCACATGATCGCGATACTTGGTGGCAGGTTGGCGCGGCCGTTAAAGACGAGCTGGGCGAAAACGGCTACGACCTTTGGGACGAATGGTCACAACGCGCTGACAACTATGACAACCGTGCCGCCAAATCAACGTGGAAAAGCCTTAAACCGGGCAGCTTCAGTATCGGAACGGTGTGGAAGCTGGCGCGGCAGAACGGCTGGCAACCTGCCAAGCCCTACACGCCGCCAAGCGTGGAAGAACAGGCGCGGCGCAAAGCGGAATCGGAGGCAAGGCGGCAGGCGGCGGAACAGGAGCGGCAGCAGACGCAACAGAGGGTGAAAGGTACGGCACAAAAGATTTGGAATAGTAGCCGCCCCGCTTCGTTGAGCCATCCCTATCTTGCTGCCAAAGGTATTACCAACCCGGATGCCATCGCCGGTCTGCGTCAAAACGAATATAAGGACAACGACAATCTGATTATCCCCGTCCTGTATGAAAATGAAATCGTCAATCTGCAATCCATCAACCAAGACGGAGGCAAACGCTTCTTGGCAGGCGGTCAGGTTCAGGGGGCTTATGCCTTTATCGGCAAGGCTGATGATGTGGAAAAAGTCGGTGTCGTCATGGCGGAAGGTTATGCTACGGCGGCAAGCATCTACGAAGCCACGGGTAAGCCCGTCATCATTGCTTTTGATGCAGGCAACATGGTTGCCGTTGCCGAACGTTTGGCACAAAAACTGCCTCAAAACGTCCCTGTTGTGATTGCGGTCGATAATGATGCTTCGCAAACCGGTATCAAAAAAGCACGGCAGGCAGCCGCCTTGTTAGGCGACCGCGCCACGGCAATCCAACCAGAGTTTTCTATGACACTGATACAGCAATATCAGAAAGGCAAAGGCGTTGATGAAAAAGGGCGTCCCCCTTTACCGAGCGACTTCAACGACCTACACAAACTGGCTGGACTCGAAGCCGTTCGCCAGTCCTTTGCAGAAGGTGTCAATCTCGTCTTGAACCCCGACAACAGCCAAGAACAGGCAATCGCCGACGAATTGGAAGCATGGAACGAAAGGGCTGAGAAAGCCAACAATAGCCGTACTGAACCTGAAAACTTGGAGAACCCCATGAATCCTGAAAACAAAGACAACATTCAGACGACCTCTTCTAATACAACCAACAGTATTGAATACGATGGTCGAACCCAAACAGTCATCAATGAGCCGGTTTACCGTGAGTCTGACTTTAAACATTACGAGTTGCATGATGTAACAACCGACATCATGTATCTACGCAAAACCCCTGAAGAAATTCAACAAGACTTGGATAAAGAAGGTACGCTTAAATTCTATGAAGGTATTACACATGATGGTCAACGTGTTACGTTTCGTAAAACGGAACAAGGATGGGAAGCACCCCTAAAAGATGAACCTGCTCAGGAAACGAATAAAAAAGCACAGCGTTCTAGCCGCTCCGAACCGGAATTTACCGACCCAAAGGTCGAAAGACCGTCTGAAACTAAACCTAACGACCGTAAGGTCGTTTTAGACCTGCAATACCGTATCCCCGACAACATCAAAACACGTTACCACACCGTAGGCGGCAAATTCTATTCCGTTTCAGACTACAAAACAGTGCTGTTTGAAGATAAAGGTAAGCAGCTTAAAACCGCACTTTCCGATCCGCAAACGGTCAGGGATATGCTGGAAGTCGTAAAGGCTAAAGGTTGGGACAGCATCAAGTTGTCAGGTAGTAAAGACTTTCGCCAGGCAATGTTTATTGAAGCCGCCGCCCAAGGTATACGTACCAGTGGCTACAAACCGACCGCCGCCGATTTGCAGCGTGTGGAAGAATTGCGGGAACGTTATGCACAAAACGGTATTGCGCCAGAGATAGTGCAGGAACAGGAAAGAAGGCAACCGGACGCAGCGCAGAAACCGCCAAAGCAACCTGATCCCGAACGAACTCAACAGTCGAACCCGCAACACGAAACCGGCAAGTCTATCCAAGGGCAGGAACAGTCAAAACCGGATGTTGAACGAGAGGAGCGCGTCCATACACAACCTGATACTGCCATGTTGTCTGCCGCTGACCGCCTGAAAGCACAAAATACCTTGCCGTCCGACAGTGCCATCAATGTTTCGCCACGAGCTGATACCGACATAGACGTTCCGGTTCACTCCATTGGTCAGGAAGAAATCCCCGCCCAAGTGCTACATCAAACCGATAATATGAAAGCGGCCGCACTGGATACCGGTTTAATTGCGGCAAAAGACAACTATATGCAGAAGGCGCAAAAGTTGAGTAAGCCGAATCAGAAAAAACTGGCATTTTACGAACGTGGAGTAATGGATACGTTACGCGGTCTTGAAGGAAATGTTCGCATCCAAGCCCTACGGAACTACTACGAGCATACCGCCAAACAGATGAGCGGCACGAAGCTGAAACTACCCGATCCGATTCAGATTCCGTCTCCGGAGCAGGCACGACAAAACGATCGGCAGCATCAGCACGGACGCTCCCAAGAGCCTGAAGTGGAAATCGACCGCTGATTTTTCTGACGGTTTACCTTACAGCCTGAAACCCTTCGGTTTCAGGCTGTTTTCTTTTTGGAGGATATATGGCAGATAACGAAAACGGGCAACCTGCGAGCAGCAGACGAATGGAAATCCTACAACAGTCGCTAGCAAAGAAACAGGCGGCTTTCGACAAACGGCTGCAAAACCATTTTGACGACGTTCTTAGTGCAAACGGACAACCGCTCAACGACAAGCGCAACGGACAGGCAACATTGAATCGCTGGGAACGCCAAAACGACGGTTTGCGGACGGCGGACAAGGAAATTGAGAAGACTCAACGCGCCATCGAACGCGAACAGGCGGCGATCGACCGCGTGAACAATGCCGACATCCCCGAATTTTTGAAACCGATGATCGAGTCCGGCGAGATTACTCAGTGGCGTAAGTTCCCGAACCGCTTTTTTGTCAGCGGCGTGGAGAAAGCGCGCATCATATGGGATAAGGACAAGCAGCAGTTCGGCTATGCCTACCTGCAAGGCGTGAAAGGCGAGCAGTTCGCCAAATTCCGCGATACCTATAACCACATCCTCGCCCTGCACCGCCAAGAACGCGAAAACGTAACCAAACAAGAGGCGGCATCAGAAAAAAACGAAGCCCGGTCGACACAAGAACCGGCAGAAAAGTTACCTGAAATATCTGTGAAACGTCCTCCCCAGCTACCCACAATGCCTGATTTCGGTCTCAAAGGTGAAGACCTTCGAGCCTTCAATCGCGGCTGGCAGAATGCGGCTGATTCTTTGGATGCGGTCATCGCCAAACAATCCGAAAAAATTGCCGAACGAATAACTTTATTGGAAAAAGCCGGTATTCCCTATGTTCGTATGGAAGCATTTATGGACAAAATCAATGGTGGTGAAGTCAACGGATACGGGGAGAAACATACGGTGCAACGGTTGACTGAACTGGAACAGTTTACAGAACGGTTGCGCGACAAGGCCATGAAACCTTCCGGCTATATTGGCACCGGTTACAAAAATCCCCGTACTACTGCCTTCACAGCCTTGGGTTGCGATATTGCAGATACATACGCCAAGCTGGATCCTGCCATTCCTTATTACGAAGATCGCAACATCGTCGCGTGGCTCAACCATCACCCTGTACCACAGCAGATCCGCCCTGCCCCAACTATCACAGGCTCAAACACAGCCGTTATACAACAATCCCTTGAGGAACGTTTACAGGCAGTTCAAGGACAGTATGAAAAGCGGTTATCTGATATGAATGCAGACGGGCAGAAAAAGCACCGCATTTTAGAGGCAGGCATGGAAAACCTGATTAAAGGCCTTCCCGAACAAACACAGATGCAGGCACGCCTGAATTTCTATCAGACCCAATATGGCCGCCTGACGACACAAAAAGACCTGGAACAGCCTCCTGAGCAACAGGAACTGTTTTACGGACGATAACGATAAGAAAGGTCGTCTGAAACATGGTTTCAGACGACCTTTTCCTATTAGGACAGACAGATGAGTAAGGACACAATTGAAACCGACGACAAACGCCTTGCCCTGCGCGTATTCGGTTTAACCGAAAGCGAATTGGCAGCTTTACGCGAAATTGCCTGTAAAGAATACGGGAAACCCAGTGTATCGCTGCTTGCAAAAAATATGCTGAAAGCCCGGTTGGATGCACCGGAGGAACCCGAACTGGTCAGACTTCCACCGCCCAAAGGCAACAAGCGGATTACAGTCCGTCTTCCGGAAAAAGACCGCGCCTACCTCGAGGCCGCTGCTAAACAACATAAAAGCAGTGTGAACGACATCGTGCGCGATATAGTCCAGTCCCACGTCCGTAACCATCCCATGTTGTCTGCCGCCGAAGTCGAAGTTCTGCACCAATCCAATTACCAGCTTGTTGCCATTGGCCGCAACCTGAACCAAATCGCTCGAAACCTCAACATGGGTGAAGGCGTTTCACTTACATCTGACCAAATCAATACCCTTTCCCAATTCATCAAACAACATACCCAAAGGGTAGGTGACGTACTGCGAACCAACCGTAAACGCTTGTCTGAATAGGAGCAAACCTATGTCCCTGTACCGTAAAATAGACGACTGGTTCTTGGGCTACAAAACCCGTTCCGTCCGTGCAAAAGATTCCGGTATCCCCATCCCAAAATCCAAACACCGGACAAACTCCCGCGTTCCGCTCAAACCGGGCAGCGGTTTGGCCAACCTAACAGCCGCAGCAAAAAAACACCCTGAAGTCATGGTTAAAATCCCCAAGCGTCTTAGCCGTAACTCTAACGGTATGCAGGGCATACGCAACCATTTAGACTATATTTCCCGAAATGGTAAAACTACTGTCGAAAATCATTCCGGCGAAAAGTTAAATGGAAAGGAAGCTGTCAAATCACAGCTTAATGACTGGCAGAAACTTAATATTCCCGAAAGAGGCAAACATAGGGAAGCCCTCAATATCGTCCTGTCAATGCCTGCCGGAACACCTCCACAGGCGGTATTGAATGCCGCGCGCAATTTCGCTTCTGAACAATTTGCCGACCATCAATACCTCTTTGCTTTGCATCACGAATCTGAAAAAGAAGGTGAACCCGAGCATCCCCATGTCCATTTGTGTGTATTGATGAGAGATACTTACGGGCAGCGACTTAACCCACGCAAAAACGATCTTTTTGAATGGCGAGTACGGTTTGCCGAAAAACTCCGTGAGGAAGGCGTAGAGTGCGCCGCCACCAAACGACAACACAGGGGAAAGATACACAAAGCCGAAAACAGCATAGTGAAAGCAATGAAGAAACGCGGAGCAACCCCCCGCATTGAAAAGCAGCGGCTAGAGGAATTGAACCAAGCCATCAAGAACTTGGAACGTCCAACACATCCCCACATTCAGAAAGTCATGCAGACACGCGGTTACATATTGGCCGAATACGGTCTAATCGCCAAAGAACTGTATAAGATGGGACACAAAAATGAAGCCCGGCTTATCAGTAAACTGGCTAAGGATATGGTCGGACAGCCTCTAAGCACCAAAGCTCAACAGGAATACGACCAAAAAGTCAGACCTCAAATGCAACACGAAACCCGTTCTTTCAAGCAGTCAAATGTTGAACAAGACAACGACCTCTCTCGTTAAACGATAAAGCAAAAGCCCTGCGGCCATACAGACATCTGTATGGCCGCAGGGCTTTTTTTATAGTCAATTAAAAACAAAATAGCACAATAC